>JAFSVK010000199.1 GCA_017444985.1 Bacillota bacterium | reverse complement strand
CAACAAAGTAAGAAATAAAAAACAAAGCCCGAAATATCGGAAAAGCCTCCCCTGAAAGGGGAGGGGATGCAACGGGAGTTGCATCGGAGAGGTACCCACCCCGGGAGGGGAAGGAAGCCCATAGGGCTGACGATGGAGCAAACAACACCTATGCTCACAGAGCTATTCAGACCCTTCAAACCCACAAAGGTAGTGAACAACCATAAACAATAATTTATCGACCTAAATCATAGTTGTCGTATATATAAACACATCACTGAAATGTTTATACGAATTATACTATAACTTATATATAGATGTCAATTATAATTTATTTATCACTACCCGAAAACCACATAAAAAAACATCCCCACAGGCTAACCGACTTAGGGGATGTTTTGAAATTTATTATCTTACGGGAGGGTGTTCCTCGAAGAGTTCTTTTACGGAGTCATATATTGCCTGTGCGGCCTTTGATTGACCTTCATCCGAACCCATTATTTTAGCGTCGGAGGCATTTGTTATAAAGCCTATTTCTATAAGTGTTGCGGGAACTTCGGACTGTCTTAATACTATCCAGCTTTCACTCTTAACATTTCTGTTTTCGGTACCCAGGTTATCCAAAAGTTTATGGAGTATCCTTTCTGCAAGCATATAGCTTGTAAGACCGTTACCCTGGTCGTTGGGGTAGAGTGAGTAGGTTTCCGTACCCGAGGCTGTGGAGTTGGAGGCTGCATTTATATGTATTGATATAAAGGCATCTCCCACACCGTTTCCTAAGTTTGTTCTGTCATCAAAGGAAGGGTAGGTATCCGATGTTCTTGTGGCATAGCATTTTATGCTGTCATCCGCATCAAATAATGCTCTTGTCTTGTTGAGTATGGCAAGGGTAAGGTTCTTTTCTATAAGTCCCATACCGCTGGCACCGGGGTCGTTACCGCCGTGACCTGCATCAAGAACGATTATTTTGTCGTATTTTTCCTTGGGAAGTACGGGTCTGAAGTATATATATCCGCCGTCTTCCTGTACATCAAGGGCTATTATCTGTTTTTCGTAGAAGGTAACAGTTGTTTTACTGCTGTCTACGTTTACTGTGATATTTCCTACTTTGTCGGTGTTTGCCGCGTAGGTCTCATTTGAGAAGATTGACGTGTAATCACCGTTTAAAACAAGGGAATACTTTAAGTTGTTGTAATCATCGCTGTGGGCAATGTATTTAGGGCTTATTTTGTGGTTTACATTCTTGATGAAGAATATTTGCTTGTTGGCATCATACCCCATATTGCCACTGGTGTTTACATTCTTAACGGGCTCCTGTGTTTGAGACTGGGTGATCTGAACCTTCTTTGTAGTAGGTTCTGCTGCCTTTTCCGTTGTGGGAGCCGTTGTTGTGGCTTCGGTTATAACTACCTGTGTGGTAGGTTGAGCTACGGTAGTGGGAGCCACGGCTACTGCTTGAGTAGTTACCTCTGTTGTAGGCTCTGCCGTATCTGTTGCAGTGCTTGGCTTGTGCTCATCGTCATATATTTGTGCCTCTCTTGTGGCTTTGTCCCAGTTTACATTGTAGCCTAAAGCTTCTGCCACAAATCTTAAGGGAAGCATGGTTTTGTTGTTTATGATCTTTGCGGGAGTTACAAGCTCCTTAGCCTCACCGTTGACATAGGCTGTTTTGGAGTCTATGGATACTACCACAAGGTCGTCTCCCTTGCTTACATAAACCTGTTCGGTTTCCTTTTTCCAATCTACTTTACAGCCTGCAGCTTCGAATACCTCCCTTGCGGGGATAAGGGTATTGTTGTTCATTATAATAGGGGGCATTTGAAGGTCTGTAAGTCTTTTGCCGTTTACAGATACAAATACTTCCTCTGCATTGTATTTATGTGCTGTATAGTCGTAGGTAAGGGTCATTGTTACATATCTGTTTGCATAGGCAGGCACCGCATAGGCTGCAAGAGTACATACACACAGTCCCACTGTAGCTAACTTTTTAAATAGCAAGATAATCCCATCCTTTCGTTTTTATGATTTTTGACAGTAAAAGTATAGCATAAATATAAAAATATTTCGAGGATTTAACACAATTGTAATAAATTCGTAATATATTTAAACTTTGCACTGAGGGAATGTTACTGTAAATTCTGTAAACTCCCCTTCGGTACTTTCAACATTTATTTTGGCTTTATGTAATTCGGCAATAGACATACCTATGGAAAGCCCCAAGCCGTTTCCGTCTATTTCTTTGTTGCGGGATTCGTCCTCCCTGAAAAATCTGTCAAATATTTTGTCAAGATTTTCTTTTTTTATACCCACACCGTAGTCTTTTACGGAAAAACAGGGCATCTTCTCCTTTTCGCCCACAAATATATCTATTTTACATTCCTTGTGTCCTTTGTATTTAAGGGCATTTTGTATGAATATCCACATAAGTTGCTGTATAAGGTGGGTATCCGCATTTATAAAAATATCCTTTTTGGCATTTAATGTTACGGTGGTATCGGGGTTTGAAATTTTGAGCTCCTTTACCACTTCCGTTGCCACATCTTTTAAAGATATTTTTTCAAACTCGGCTTTAAGAGTGCTTTTTTCCGCTCTTGCCAAAAACAGAAGTTGATTTATAAGCTCACTCATGTGCTCCGTCTCGGCTTTTATGGAGGTTACAGCCTCTTCAAGAACAGCCTTATCCTCCTTTCCCCATCTGTCTATAAGGTTTATATAGCCTTGTATTACGGCTATGGGGGTACGAAGTTCATGGGAGGCATCGGATACGAAGCGAGACTGTTTTTCTACGGAACTGTCAAGTCTTGCTATCATATCGTTAAGTGTGATAACAAGCTCTTTTACCTCATCCTCCGTGTCGGGTTCTTCTATACGCTGTTTCAGATCCTTTATGGATATGTTTTTAGCTGTATTTGTAATGTTTTGTATGGGCTGTATCATTTTACCGCTTATATATCTTGCACCCATTACGGATATAAATACAGAGGCGATATTTACAATGACAAATATAACTATAAAAAGAGCAAGTATAGCTCTTTCGTGGGACATTTCCCTGTATACCGTTATATCGTACAAAGTGCCGTTGTAATTTAAGGTCCTGCCTGCAATGATATAGGGAAGATCGCCTATATTTCGAGAGTTGAAATTATTTTGATCGTTATTTCTCTCAAAAGGCGGCTCCCCGCTTGTGCGATTTTGGTTGTTACGTGTTTCGCCTGTGGGGGGAGTGGGGGCTTGTCGCTCTTGGTTTAAGGGCTGTCTTTGCTGACGGTTGCCGTTTTCCTGTGCCTCGAATCTTCTGTTTGGCATATTGCCTGCTCTTATGCCTGTATTTCGAGGATATTTTTCGGGATCGTCGGCGGTGATGATATCAAGCTCATCCCTTGAGGATACTCTTATTTCCGTATAGGAGTCTTTTTTGTATTTTAAAAGAGCCTCCTTTGTTATATCATTACCCTCTCTTATAAACTCTTCCACCGAATCAAGGGTCTGTCGCATATCATCCCTTGCGGTTTTCTCGTAGAAGAGGTAGGCATTTACTATCACTATAGCGGATATTATAATGAGCAGTACGGAAAAAAATGAAGAATACATCAGTGTTATTTTTTTCCGTATGGGCATTTTATTTAAAAAGCCGAAAGGAGATTTCGGCTTTTTATCATTCTTCGTCTTTTGCAAAATATCCTACACCTCTTATGGTATGAATAAGCTTTACATTGTATTTGTCGTCTATTTTTGTTCTGATATATCTTATGTACACATCCACAACATTTGTTTCGCCCACATAGTCATAGCCCCATACATTGTTAAGTATCTGGTCTCTTGATATAACTATATTTTTGTTCTCCACAAGGTAGGTAAGAAGTTCAAACTCTCGTTTGGTAAGCTCTATTTCCTCGTCGTTATACTTTACACTTCTTTTAAGTTTGTCTATTGTAAGGGCTTTGAGCCTAAGCACATTGGAATTGTCCTCTTCTTTTTGTACATTTTTTCTTAAATGCACTCTGAGTCTTGCAAGAAGTTCCTCTATGGCAAAGGGTTTTGTCATATAGTCGTCTGCACCGCTGTCAAGACCCATTACTTTGTCCATGGTCTCGCCCTTGGCTGTAAGCATTATAATGGGTACGGAGGATTCTTTTCTTATCCTTCTGCATACTTCTATACCGTTAAGACCGGGAAGCATAAGGTCAAGTATTACGATATTGGGCTTCTCGGAAAAAAACATATCCACACCCGTTCTGCCGTCATGAGCTATAACCACCTCATACCCTTCGTGGGTGAGCTCCAGCTCCACAAAACGGGCAATTTTCGTTTCGTCTTCCACTACAAGTATTTTTTCACTCATACTCTCACCGCCTAATTAAACAGTGTCGGGTTCGGGATAGTCTACACCAAAGCACTCAACACTTATACTTTCTATTTTTTGCTCTTCAAGAGGTCTGTCGTTGTAGTCTGTAGCTACAGAGGCTATTTTGTCCACATTTTCAATACCTTCGGTTACTTTGCCGAAGGCTGCATATTCTCCGTCAAGATGGGGAGAAGTCTCGTGCATTATGAAAAACTGTGAGCCCGCAGAGTTGGGATTCATGGCTCTTGCCATAGAAAGTACACCTTTTACATGCTTTATATCGTTTGAAAAGCCGTTGTGAGAAAACTCACCCTTTATACCGTAGCCGGGGCCACCTGTACCCCTTCCGTCGGGACAACCGCCCTGTATCATAAAACCTTTTATAACTCTATGAAATATAAGTCCGTTATAAAAGCCTTTGTTTATAAGGGAAATAAAGTTGTTTACGGTATTGGGAGCCTTATCGGGATAAAGCTCTGCCTTTATGATATCGCCGTTTGTCATTTTGATAGTTACTACAGGATTTGCCATTGTTTTTCCTCCGTTTATTCTTCTTTATATAGTTCCACAAGGGATTCGAGTTCGTTGTTGAATTCCACAAGTTTGTTTATTCTTCCCTCTCTGTAGAGGTTTATAAATTCGTTGTTATACTCGCTTGTTTTGTCAAAGCCCTTTACATCGTAAAGGCGGTGTATGTTGCCTATTATCTTTTCCACGATACCCTCTTTTGATTGTATGGTACGAATAGCGGAAAACATTTCGTTTCTTATAAGATCCATTTCTCTGTCAAGGCTAAAGGCTGCCTCCGCACTTTTTTTGAGCCTTGATTTAATATCGTCGGGGATATTACCCTCGTATTTATACCTTAAAGAATGTTCTATAGTTGCCCAGAAATTCATGGACATAGTTCTTATTTGAAGCTCGCATATAACTTCTTTTGTGGATTGAGCAAAGACTATAGGATACTTTATTGTAATGTGGTAGCTTCTGTATCCGCTGGGTTTTGTATTTGTAATATAGTCCTCCTCTTCCACTATTTTCATATCGAAGTTACTTCTTCTGCGTATTATTTCCGCTACCTGTTCTATATCGCTTACAAAACGGCATATTATTCTTATGCCCGCAATATCTTCAAGCCTGTCTATGGCATCTTCTATGGGTATGGATCTTCTGTTGGCTTTTTCTATAATGCTTGAAACTCTTTTAACTCTTCCTATTACCTGATGTATGGGACATTGTCTTTCAAGTCTTTCGTAATCTCTTTTTATACCGTTGAACTTTACCACAAGTTCGTCTACGGCTTGTTCGTAGGGCAATAATTCTTTTTGCCAATCAATATCAGCCATTCATCTCCCTCCAATCTATGGTTATTATAGCATACTAAAAATATTATTTCAATAAGGGAGAAAATTTTTTACTTAATTTTAATTTTTAGTTTTGTTAGTGTAATACTTACAAAAAAATAAGTATTTCTTAAAAATATTTTGTTGACCTTTTTGGAAAAATTACTTATAATACAAGAGTTGAGGATGGGGATGATAATGAAAATAGTATTTTTTTCCACACCCGCCTACGGGCATATTATTTCCGTATTTCCCGTGATAAAAAAGATGGTGGGAAAGGGTGTTAATGTGGAGTGGTATTGTTCCGAAAAATACAGAGATACGGTATTAAGTAGCGGAGCAAAATTTATTGAATATACGGGAGATTTTGAAAAATATTGCAATATAGAGGATGCGGTAAAGGATCTCTACAGTCTTTTTTGCAAGTCTCTTGAGCTTAATATTTACTACTACAGGCAGTATTTGAATGTGGAAAAGCCCGATATTATACTCTACGATTCCATGTGTGCCTTTGCAAAAAACATAGCTTTAAAAAGAAATATACCCCATATATGCCTTTGTACCACTATGGCATATAACCCCCTTGTATTCTTTGCCACAAATATATTTTTAAAGTCTTTGCCCGTATTTTTTAAGCACAGACAAGCTCTTTTTGAAAAGTTAAGGCTATACAAAGCTTTTATGAAAGAACAAGGCATTAAAAAGGGCTGTATAACGGATATTTTTATGAATAAAGGCAATAAAAGTCTTGTGTTTATACCCGCTAAATTGCAACCCTTTGTTTTTTCTTTTCCAAAAGATATTATATTTATAGGCCCTACCGTAGCGGAAAGAAGAAAAAATGTACCCGTTTACGCTCATTTTGATATTTATATAGCTGCGGGAAGCGTACAAAAATTCGGTGGGGATCTTTATAAAAAAATACTTACTTCAAAATTTTTCAGAGATAAAAAGGTACTTATAAGTACGGGGGATAAAAGTTTGGTGTCCCCTAAAAAGAATATTGTTTTTATAGATAGAGTGCCTCAAACATCGGTACTTAAAAACTGTCGCATATTTATAAACCACGGTGGTTTAAATTCCGTACTTGAGGCTGTAAGCGAAAATGTGCCTCAAATTTGCATACCCTTTCAAGAAGAACAAAGGCTAAATGCCATTATGGTGCAAAAAAAGGGACTTGGTGTTTACATTAAAGATTTTGATGTTGAAAAAATAGCAAAATTCTATAATGAGAGAGGAAAATACAGGAAAAATATCAAAAAATATTCGGCTGTTGTAAATGGCTGTAACAGCGCCGAGCATGGTGCAAATATAGTAATGACGGAGATGTGTAAATGAAAGTATTTATAACCGGGGCTACGGGCTTTTTGGGAAGATATGCGGCAAGAGAATTTTATAATAAGGGCTATGATATGGTGCTTTCGGGCAGGAACGAGGGGAGACTTAAAAAGTTGCAGGCTCGTTACGGCTGTGAGATAGTTACTACAGACCTTTCAAATATTAAAGATATTAGCACCGATGCCGATTTTGTGGTACACTGTGCCGCCTTGTCCACGGTTTGGGGAAGGTGGGAGGATTTTTATAATATAAATGTTAAAGGCACGGAAAATGTTATAGATTTTTGTAAAAGAAATAATATAAAGCGCCTTGTTTATGTGTCCTCTCCCAGCGTGTACACCGAAGAAAGAGACAGGTTTAACATCAAAGAAGATAATTTTAATATACATAACGAGCTTAATTTTTATATCAAAAGTAAAATACTTGCGGAGAACACCGTAAAAAAAGCAGAGGGCTTGGAAACGGTCATATTACGCCCGAGAGCTCTTTTCGGTATAGGAGATACAAGTATAATACCTCGCCTTATAAAGGCAAACAGAACGATAGGTATACCCCTTTTTAACGAAGGAAAAAATATAGTGGATATCACCTGTGTCGAAAATGTTGCATATGCCTTAAGAAAAGCCTGTGAAGAGGAAAGGGCTGCGGGAGGCGTATATAACATTACAAATATAGAACCCTGTCAGTTTAAAGGTATACTTGAAAGACTGTTTGCAAGGTTGGGAGAAAAGGCGGTATACAGAAAACTGCCCTTTAAGGTGTTTCTTTGTATTGCTGCGGTTTTGGAGTATGTATATAAGTTTTTTAAAATATACAAAGAGCCTCCCATAACAAGAT
The DNA here is from genome assembly GCA_017444985.1 of Bacillota bacterium. Classification (GTDB taxonomy): domain Bacteria; phylum Bacillota; class Clostridia; order Lachnospirales; family CAG-274; genus UBA3680. The sequence continues at coordinate 8,378 of JAFSVK010000199.1, read as the reverse complement.
ATACCGTAATGACATTGGGTTTTTCTCAGAGCCTTGATTGCGAAGCGGCAAAGAGAGATTTAAATTATACACCTCAAATATCCATTGAAGAAGGTATAAATAAATATGCAAGATACATGCGAGAGCTCAAAAAAAGAAAGTAAAATAATACTTGTAAAATACTACGACTGCGGCTACTGTGAAAACAACACAAAGTTCATAGATACAACTCTCACTTCAAAAAAAGAAAAATTTTATGCGGGAGTATTTCTCATAAAGCACAGGGACTACGGCAATATACTTTTTGATACAGGCTATTCCGAAAGGATATACTCCTTTGGTATACGAAAAAAAATATATAATATTTTAAACCCCACTTTCATATACACAGAGGATACTGCCTATAAAAAGCTTGAAAGAGAAGGGGAAGAGGATATATCCTATATCATATTTTCCCACCTACACCCCGACCACATAGGAGGTGCAAGGGATTTTAAAAAGGCAAGATTCATACTTTCCGCAAAATGTATGTCGGAGTACAAAAAGCCGAAATTTAAAAGCCTTGTATTTAAAGATTTTTTACCCAATGACTTTGAAAAGAGAGCCATAGTGAAAAAGAGTTTCAAAGAAAATATATTTATGTTTAAAGGCTGTGATATTTTCAATGACGGCACACTTTACCTTGTACCTTTAAAAGGCCATTTTAGGGGGCAGTGCGGTTTGTATATAAAAGAGCATAACATACTTTTGGCAGCCGATGCTTGTTGGGGACAAAATTACATTGAAAACAAAAATATGAGTATATTTGCCAAAACAGTGCAATACAATTCTCAAGAATACGAAAAAACTTTAAGTTTACTCGCTTCTTTAAAACAGAAAGGTATTAAAATATATTTTAGTCATGATGACATAAGCAATAATATACTCTATGGAGAATGTGAAAATTGAAAATATTCACCTTTATAACTCTATTTTTATATGCAAGGTATGTAAATATAAACCGGAAAGATAAACTTAATAAAAAACAGGAAAAATTACTTAAAAAACAGCTTTCCTTTGTGAAAGAAAACTCCCCTTTTTATAAAAATATAAAGGGAAGCTCTCTTTCCGAATTTCCCGTTATAAACAAAAAGACAGCCATAGATCGTTTTGATGATATAAATACCCGTGGATTAAATAAAGAAGAGGTATACGACCTTGCTGTAAAGAGTGAACATACCAGGGATTTCAAAGAAAGGATAAAGGGTATTTCCGTTGGCTTATCCTCGGGTACAAGCGGACACAGAGGGCTTTTTGTGCTGAGCGATGAGGAGATAATGAGCTGGGCAGGCTATATTTTGGGGAAAATGCTTCCGAGGGGAAGGGTGCTTTTCAATCGCATAGCTTTTTTTCTGAGAGCGGATAACAATCTTTATGAAGGGTTAAACAATATTTTTGTAAAGTTTGTGTTTTTCGACCTTTACAAAGACGAAAAGGAAAATTTAAAAAAGTTAAATTCCTTTTCCCCTACAATACTTGTGGCACCTGCGGCGGTGCTTAGGGCTCTTGCCAAGGCTCAAAACCAAAAATATATAAATATATCCCCTATAAAAATAATATCCGTGGCGGAGGTCCTTACAAAAGAGGACGAAGAGTATATTAAAAAAGCTTTTGGTAAAGACATTATACATCAGGTATATCAGTGTACGGAAGGCTTCCTTGCTTGCACTTGCGAAAAAGGGAATATACACTTAAACGAGGATATAGTTTATTTTGAAAAAGAGTACATCGACTCAAAAAGATTTATACCCATACTAACGGACTTAAAAAGGAAAACACAGCCCTATATACGCTACAGACAAAATGATATTCTTATAGAGAGTGACAAAAAATGCCCTTGCGGTTGCTGTTTTACTGTGGTGGAAAAAATAGAGGGCAGAGAAGACGATATCTTTATATTCGAGGGCAAAAACGGGAAAACGGTCAAAATTTACCCGGATATGATAGCAAGGTGTATCGTTTATGTTAAAAATATAGAGGAATACAAGGTGTTGCAAACAAGCAAAAGCACTATTGAAGTATATATAGACAATTTAGAAAAAAACATAAAAGAAAATATAGTAAAAGAGTTTGAGATTTTAGCTCAAAAAAAGTTATTTTTGTTTCCCGAAATAGTATTTAAAAAGTATGAGAGAGAGGTAAATACCAAAAAATATAAGAGGATAGAGAGAAGGTTTTCAAGTGAAGAATGTTAAAATATTGGGCTACGGTACTTATTTACCTAAAAACAAGGTGATATATAACGGTTGCACAAGATACAGAGAAAACGAGAAAAACCAAATAGAAATGGCTGAAATTGCAGCAAAAGAGGCTTTAAAAAAGGCAGATATAACGGTAGAGGATATAGACCTTATAATATTCGCCTCCGCCGTACCCGCTCAGCTTATACCCGCTACAGCGGTACTTTTACATGAAAAAATGGCAAGCCACAGAGATATTCCCGCCTTTGATATAAACTCATCCTGTACAAGCTTTATAACAGCCCTTGATACGGTGGCAGGTTACATTGCCTTAGGAGAGTATGAAAAGGTGCTTATAGTGTCCTGTGACAATGCCTCAAGAGGCTTAAACGAGGCACAAAAGGAAAGCTTTGAACTTTTTTCCGACGGTGCCGCAGCCTTTGTGGTGGGTAAGACCGAGGACAGTCAACAGGGTGTAACCGCAAGCCTGCAAAAAACATTTTCAAGCGGTGCCCACTCTACGGAGATACGAGGAGGAGGTACCCTTATCCCGGGCTATGAATTTGAATTTCACCCTAAAAGCGACTACCTTTTTGACATGAAGGGCAGAGATATACTTATAAAGACCATAAAATACCTTCCGAGTGTATTTAAAGAGTTTAAGGAAAAATACGGTATCGAACCGAAGGATATGGATTTTATAATACCCCATCAAGCCAGCAAGGCACTTTCTCTTATGATGGAAAAGCTGGGGATAGATAAAAATAAGTATTCCGACTATGTGGATGAATACGGCAATATGGTGTCCGTATCCGTACCCTTTATATTTGCAAAAGAGCTTGAAGAAGGACGCATAAAAAAAGGAGATAATGTAATGCTTTGCGGTACTGCCGCAGGCCTTACCGTAAATATATTAACATTAAGGATATAAGGATATGAAAAAAGTTTTTATAATATTTACAGCCTGCACTCTGGCACTTTCCTGTAACAGCTATGCTTACAAGTCAAAAGTGGGAGATGTGGATAACAACAGGATAAGGGATGAAAAAGATGGGGCATATATTTTACGCTATGTTACACAAAACAGGGATATAGAATCTTTGTACACCTTAGACATATACGATGTAAATGCCGACGGTAAAGCCGATATATTGGATATCTTGGCACTTTTAAGAGGAGAAAGCAAAGAAAAAGAGCCTATAATTTCTCTCAAAGATAGTGAAAGAGCGGAAAAAATGGACGGGTTTATAAACTATATTTATAAGCTTGAAAACGGAGACCCCTCCGATGGTAGCAAGTGGAATACGGAAAGCCCCAACCAATTCAAATGGTCTTACATAAACGGCTGTATGGCAAGTGCTTTTTTAAGGCTGTATGAGGCTACCGGAAAAACAGAGTATAAAACCTATGCCGATAACTATATGTACGGCTTTTTAAATGCGGACGGAAGCTTTAAAAGCAATGTGTATAACGGTAGCACCCTTGTTAAGCCAAATAATTTTTCTCTTGATGATATCAACAGCGGAAAGGCTGTGCTTGAATTGATATCTTATGAGAGCTCTCATTCAGATGCCTATGTATTACTATTGAAAAACACACTTTACGGTACGGTGTTGAAAGGTTTTGACGATTACAGAACATCCGAGGGAAATTACTTCCATAAAGTAAAATATCCCTATCAGGTGTGGCTTGACGGCACCTATATGGCTCTTCCCTTTGCTTTGCAATACGAGTACGATATAAACTCGGGTGAAAATATAGAGAATGTAAGTGCCGATGTTACGGCGCAGTTTAAAAATATATATGCTAAACTCAGAAACAAAGATACGGGGCTTTACTACCACGGCTATTGTTCGGGAAACGACCCCGAAAGCGGCGATTACGGTAAAAAGAGTTTTAATTGGGCATCTAAAAATACGGAACACCCCGGGTGTTCTCAGTGCGTTTGGCTGAGAGGTCAAGCCTGGTATGCCATGGCTTTGATAGATTGTATAGAGCTTATGGAAGAGGGCGAGGACAGGCAAGAGATAGTTAAAATATATACAGAGCTTATGGATAGTGTACTGGAGTATCGCGGAGAAAACTATATGTGGAGACAGGTAATAGACGGCAAAAAGGAAGATGCAAACTACTTTGAGACCAGTGGTTCCGCAGGCCTTTCCTATGCACTTATGAAGGGATACAATCTCGGTATACTCCCCGAAAGCTACTACAATGCAGGGCTTGAAAGTTTTAATGCCATAGTGGATAATAAACTTGTATTAAACTCCGATGGCACTTACAGTTTAAGCGATATATGCAGGGTCGCAGGCCTTGATGATACGGGTAGAGACGGAAGCTACAACTATTATGTAAACGGTACCGAAATAGCATCAAACGATGCCAAGGGCATGGCACCTCTTCTTTTGGCCTACAGCGAAGTCCTAAAGCATGACACAAAATATTGACAATATTTCATATAAATGTTAAAATTTTTAAAATCTTTGTAAAAGGAGATAAATATGAGTAATTTTGGAAGACTTATAGATCTATTATCGTCGGATGTCAACGATACCTACGGTGATGAAGAAAGGGCGATGGAAAAAGCTAAGGCTATACTTATGGGTATACCCCACAGCGATATAAACGATACCAAGCTCAATGCCCTTATTATAAATGCGGGGGACGATTTTTTTGAGTGTTCCTATGCCGAAAATAAATACATTCAAAACAATACAAAAGCCATAGTCACAAAAATAAAAGTGACTACGCCTTCTTTTAATGTCCATGCTTTTTTGGATTTTGTAAAGGATGTATTCATAAAGCTCACAGAGGATAAAAACCGGGCAAGGCTTGAAAAAATAGTGGGTAAAAATATAGATTACACTCAATTGCCCGATTATATAGACTACTACGACCTTTCTTTTTTAAATAACTACATTATATCCAAGGGAAAAGAAGCTGTTAAAATACTTGTGAGCATAGTTGACGGCAATGATTGTAAAAAATACTTTCTTACCTTCGAGAGGCAAAACCCTATGTTCAACCCTTCAAACGGAGAGCCTATAATAGTAAAATGCCCTTACTGCGGAGGTAGTGTAGAGTTTATAAATACCATATACACCACCTGTAAATTCTGCTCTAATACGGTAGCTTTTTCCGAGTATGACTGGATACTTGAAAAGGTAGAGCTTATAACCGATGAGACCAGATTTACAAACAGAGCTATAATAAAGATAAAATAAACTCTATGCTTGCAAAATAATGCTGAATATGTTATAATCCTATCAAAGAGGTGATAGTTATGAAATCAAATATTATTAAAAATATAATACTGTTCGGAAGTATAACGGCTATGTGCCTGTCCTTTGCGGCATGCAAAAACACTCCTAAGCCCGCTACCGAGGAGGTCACAGAAGCGGTAAGCGAGGTGTCCTCGGGTGCTTCTTCCGAAACGGAGGATGAAAATATAAAGGCACTTAAAGAGGCTATACAGCCTACGGAAGAGGAGGGAAAATATCGCTTTACGGGTAAATTAAGCTCCGTAAGCGATGTGGAGATACTTATAACCTCCGAAAAAGGTGCCGACATTAAATTCGAGCTTTCGGGTGAGGAGAAAATAGACGATATAGTATCGGGAAACGATGTGGCTGTGACCTTAGAACTTTCCGAAAATGTGACGGCAGAAAATATAGCATCTCTTAAAGATGTTAAGCTTCTGTCTGTGGAAAAATTATGAAAGTACGGCAAATGAGTCCTTTTTTGGTAACGACATTAGCCCTATCTCTGACAAACAATATAGCATCTTTAGATAAGATAGCTTCTGCGGGAAACGAGTATGCGGCAAATCTTACCGAAAAAGAAACGGCAAACACACAAAAGGAAGAAGAAAACGCTCTTGTTTTTCAAAACGAAAGCAAAACCTCGTGGGACTATGAGTATGTAGACCCTACGGCTCTTTCCACAGCAAGCAAAGAGTGGTATTTTTTGTCGAATAAGACTCATTCCGTGCCCTCTGTGGCAAAGGACATAGATCTAAAAAAATACAATGCTTTTTATGTGGGGAACACTTCCGAAAAGGAAATATATCTTACCTTTGACGAAGGCTATGAAAACGGTTACACACCCCAAATACTCAATACTCTTAAATTTTACAACGTAAAGGCGACATTCTTTTGTACACTGCCCTTTATGAAGGCGAACCCCGAGCTTGTAAAGAAAATGAAGGAAGAGGGGCATATAGTTGCAAGCCACTCCATAAACCACAAACGCTCTTCCACACTGTCTGCGGACACCCTTAAAAGCGAGATAGAAGGTCCCGCAAACTACTACAAAGAGCTTACGGGTGAGGATATGCCAAAGTTCTTTAGGCCTCCCGAAGGGGAATACAGCGAAAGAAGTCTTGCCATAACCAACAATATGGGTTACAGGACCATATTTTGGAGTTTTGCTTATAAAGACTGGGTAACAACGGCACAACCCGCACCTATGACGGCATATAATACAGTTATGGAAAAATATCATAACGGTTGTATAATGCTTTTGCACGCAGTATCAAGTGCAAACGCAAAATCACTGGGTTGGATGATAGACTCTCTTCAAAAAGAAGGATACACGTTTAAAACGCTTTATGATCTGCCCGAATAATAAGGAGGATGGTAATAATGGGAATAAAAGTCAATCTTGAAGGTGTTAAAAATTTTATAGCGGATGATGAGTACACAAAGTTTGCTCCCTTTGTAAAGACGGCAAGCGACCTTCTTTCAAGTGGACAGGGGGCAGGTAACGACTTTATAGGCTGGGTAGACCTGCCTGTAAACTACGACAAAGAAGAATTTGAAAGAATTAAAAAAGCGGGAGAAAAGATACGCAAAAACAGCGAAGTTCTTGTAGTTATAGGTATAGGAGGCTCCTACCTCGGCGGAAGAGCCGCTCTTGATTTTATAAAGGGTATAAACTACAACAACAAAAAGCATGAAGGCACTCCCGACATATATTTTGTGGGCAACAGTATAAGCTCAGATTGCCTCAACGATACCATAGAGATGCTTGGAGACAGGGATTTTTCCATAAATATCATCTCCAAATCGGGAACCACCACAGAGCCTGCCATAGCTTTTCGTATATTTAAACAGCTTGCAGAGAAAAAATACGGTAAAGATGGGGCAAAAGAAAGAATATTTGCCACTACCGACAGATCAAGAGGTGCTTTAAAGTCTCTCTGCGACAGAGAAGGCTATGAGACCTTTGTTATAACAGACGATATAGGCGGAAGATTTTCCGTACTTACTCCCGTGGGCCTTTTACTTATGGCTGCTGCGGGCATAGATATAGATAAGGTCATGCAAGGTGCCGCAGATGCAAGAAAAGACTATGACAATACGGATATAGATAAGAACGATTGTTTGAGATATGCCGCTACAAGACAGATACTTGCAAAGAAGGGCAAGGTAACGGAGATCCTTGCAAATTATGAGCCTTCTCTTACAATGTTTGGCGAGTGGTATAAACAGCTCTATGCCGAAAGCGAAGGCAAGGATCAAAAGGGCATTTTCCCTGTAAGTGCCAACTTCTCAACAGACCTTCACTCCATAGGTCAGTTCATACAGGACGGTTCAAGAAACCTTTTTGAGACCGTGCTTTGGATAGAAAAGGCTCAGAAGGATATTATCATACAGGAAGACCCCGAAAATGTCGACGGACTTAATTTCGTAGCAGGCAAGACCATGCAGTTCGTTAACTCCAAAGCCTTTGCGGGTACCTACCTTGCACATATTGACGGCGGAGTACCTACTGTGGTGATAGAGGCTGAAAAGAGAGATGAGTATAACTTCGGTTATATAGTATACTTCTTTGAAAAGGCTCTTGCCATAAGCGGATATTTATCGGGGGTAAATCCCTTCGATCAGCCGGGTGTTGAAGCCTACAAGAAAAATATGTTTGCGCTTTTGGGTAAACCCGGATACGAAGACAGAAAAGAACAGCTTGAAAGCAGACTTAAATAAAAATAACGAGGCTGTGAAAAAACAAATATGCTTTTTCACAGCCATTATTTTTGGCTTAAGGGGAGCTCTAAAAAGTGCTATTGAAGTAAAATTGAGATAGCTTGTTCGAGGACTGGGAAATGGCTCGAAGCCAATGTAGAGCATTGGTAAGAGACATTGACGACGTACTCGGGCAAGATAGCCAATTTTACGATTT
>JAFSVK010000198.1 GCA_017444985.1 Bacillota bacterium | reverse complement strand
CACAGCGCAGCTGTGACGGAGAGGTACCCACCCCGGGAGGGGAAGGAAGCCCATAGGGCTGACGATGGAGCAACCGACACTTATGCCGGCAGAGCTATCCGTACCGTTCAAAGCCATAACGTAAATGTACACCCACAAACAACAATTTATCGACCCAAATCAATTTTTAGCTTATGCGTAAAAATTGATTTTTCCGGCGTTGGTTTTGGTAATTACAAATATATCTCTATGGCGGGACCTCTCCGTCAGCTAAAGCTGCCACCTCTCCTTTCAGGCGAGGCTTTGTGGCAGTTGCGGTTATTTCAAAGTAATTTATATTTTCATACATTATCAAAAACTACAATAAATTTTACAGTATGGATGCGGTGTTTAATTCGAAAAAAGAAAGTTTAAATACGGAAGGCTCCCTTGAAAGGGGAGCTGTCGGCATTAGCCGACTGAGAGGTTTCTTTCCGGTGCCATAAAAGTAGTGCACAAACATAAACAACAATTTATCACGTTAACAAAAAGGCGACTTTCGTCGCCTTTTCTTACTTATCTTTCCACATTTCAAGATTTTTAAGTGTTCTTTTAAAGTATTCCTTTGCTTGATCCACGCTGAAATTATCGTTTGACATGTGCTCCGAGAGGAAATCGGATATTTCCTCTAAGCTTGTGTAGACGAACTTGCCGTCTACGTAGCACCATTTACAGTATTTTTCGTTGAAGGTGCCGTCTTTTTCCTTTGAGGTGGACTTGTCGTCTAAGAGCATACCGCAACACTGGCATATAAGCTTTTTGGGAGAGCCTAAAAGTGTGTTTATGCTTACATCAAAGCACTTTGACAAAAGAGTGAGGTTCTTTTTGTTGGGCTTTGATACTCCCCTTTCCCAGTTGGATACGGTTCTTGCGGTAATGCCTATTTTTTCCGCAACATCCTTCCTTGAAAATTTTTTCTTTTCTCTGAGTTCTTTTAAAATATCCTTTGTAGCCATAGACTCGCCCCCTTATTTTAATACCTCCACGGCTTCAAGCACACTTTCTCCCACATCGGAAAAGTCCAAAGTGTTTGGAAGTGTTATATTGTTTATGTTTTTAAGTATGTAGGCGGCATCACCGACATCAAGTTTGCCGTCTTTATTTACATCGCCTCTGAGCCACCCTTTTGCCAATACAAAGTAGTTTACGCAACCCGAGGATTGCTCATTTGCTCCAAGCTCTACAGCACTGCCCTTAAGGCACTTCTTTTCGTAAATATCAAAAACGATATTATCCTTGCCCTCTTTTTCAAACACCTCTATGGTTTGGTCGGTTTTTGCAAAGCCGCCCGCAGTTATCCAAGAGGGGATATTTGTTACTCTGCTGTCTAAAGCTATGGCAATAACGGCATTTTCATTTGTTGTGAAATTCGATGTATAGCTTGTTATGTTTTTGGCATCACAGGCTGTTTTTAAAAGCTCCGCAGTGCTGTAAGGATCGGGTAGCAGTGCTAAGGTAAAGGCTCTGTCGGCAAATACCGTATCTCCCACTTCCGCCTTTTCATCTATGGTATAGAGGTAGTCGTATTGATTATTAGCCTTGAAAGAGCCTATGTATTTGCCCTTTAGAGGAAGTATTGCCTCTTCAAGCAACCAGTCCTGATTTTTGCTCTTACCCACCGCCATCTGCCACACATTTGCCCCATCTTCCATTGAGGAAGACGCAACCTCCACGCAGGAGCTGCCGTTTGTGATACCCGTGCGTATTTTATAGGAACCGTCGCTGTTTTGTGAATATTTATATTTTTGATTTGCGCCATTGTTAAAAGTATATATCTCTATATTAGTTTCATCCGCCGTCAGTTTACGATTTACATCAAGGGCAAAGTTGCCTGTTTCCGATACTATGTAGTAGTAGCCGTTGCCCGCATCTTCAAAATGCCAAACATTTCTTTCATTGGGCTCTGCCGCTCCGTACTGACACACATTCACGGCATTTGCACCCTCACCGTCTACGGTAAGGTACTTACCGCTTGCTACGTTTTTAAGCATATATTTTTTCTGTGTGTTCATCTCCGTAGCCGCATCGGAAATATAGTTTTGAGGATCCAACACCCTTACCTCTTCCTGTGTGGGAAGCGCCTTTTCCGAGCCTAAGTAAAAGCTTGGATGAGGGGGCTGGTTGTAGGCTGTCTGCTGTGCCGACACCTGACACCTGTACTGAGGATCCTGCATAAGTGTTCTTATTCTGTAGTTTGTGGTGTAGGGGGTGGTAAATATTCTAAGGTGAGAAGAATCCGCCGACCTTAATATCACCTCTTCCCTCCAGTCACCTAAAATATCCGCCGAAAGACAGGGGGTCGCTTTTGTGGTGTTACAGGTAAGATAGTCGTAAAAGTGCACAAGGAGGCTATTTCCGCCCTTTGAACCCGAGGTCTTTGTTATCCTGCCTTCGTAGTAGTACTCCTCCGCATCATGATTTGTTTTATCCTGTTTGCCGTCAAGTATCTCTCTTTCAAGATCTCCGTCCCAATATATGAAAAAGTTCTGTGCGGGCACGGTTATGCCAAGGTCTGTACCCGAACCGTTAAACACATGTTTCGAGTTTGTGCCGGAGCCCCAAAATTCCGCTCCGTCATTTCCGCTCCATATATTATCCGCGGCACATCTTCCCGTATCCCCTGTGTCTTCCACGTGGAATATAGCCTTTCCCGTAGCCGCATCAAGAAGGGATACTCCGTAATTCACCGTGTTATTTCCTTTCTCGCCCTTTTTCTCTTCATGGCAGATCCATATTTCCTGCCCCGGTCTATCGGGCAAAAGGTCTCCCAAGTGCATGGCATCTCCGTGACCCGAGTCGTAGTTCCACTTTGCCGCACCGTTATCATCTATACAGAAGGGGCCCGTAAGTATTTCCTGCTTGCCGTCTCCGTCCACATCGGCTACCATGGAGTTGTGGTTACCGTCTCCGTAGCCCGGTACGGATGAACTGTTACCCGTATCGTATGCCCACTTTTCCACAAGCTTTTTGTTCTCCACACCGTAGGCTGTGGCTGTAAGTCTGGTATAGTAGCCTCTTCCCGTTACTACATAGGGCTTTTCTCCGTCAAGGTAGCATACGGAGCCCCAAAATCTATCCACTCTGTTGCCGTAGGAATCTCCCCAAGAAGACACGGTACCTCTTGCGGGTTTATAATCCACCGTATCAAGAGCCACACCCGTAAGGCCGTCAAAAAGGGTATAGTATTCGTTTCCCGTAAGTACGTAGCCACTTGAATTTCTGTAGTCCTTTCCCGAAAGACCTATAACATTTCCCTGTCCGTCCACACTGCCGTCGGAGGTTTTGCAGGTCATTTCAGCCTTGCCGTCAAGGTCGAAATCGGCTACGAAAAATTGGGTGTAATGAGCTCCCGCCCTTATGTTTATACCTAAGTCTATTCTCCATACTCTGCTGCCGTTAAGCCTGAGGCAATCTATATATACCTTATCCGTTTTCCCCGATAAGGAATTATCTTTAGAGTTTGACGGATCCCACTTTAAAAATATCTCGTACTGTCCGTCACCGTCTATATCTCCCACGGAACAATCGTTGGGAGTGTAGGTGACACCGCTTGTTTGAGGTGTAGGAGGGTCCAAGGGTATATCGAAATAAGTGCTGTTTGCCGTAAAACGACACTCATCACTTGTTTGCACCACACCGTTTAAAAGGCTTTCCACTCTGTAGGTGCTTTGGGCGTTACCTCCTCCGTCTAAATAACAGGTAGCCCCCTCCGCACCGCTTTCATAAATGAGGGTATCATCTCTGTAGAGTCTGAAACCGCAACCCTCACCGTCGGAGGCTGTATACCTCCATGTCACAAGCATACCGCTTCCCGTATTTACTGCCGTTATGCCCCTATCAAGATATTCCACCACATATCCGCTTTCTGCAGAAAAAACACTTTGTAGGGAAAATCCCGAAAACACAAAAGGCAGTGTAAGTAAAAACCCCAATAATTTCTTTTTCATAAAAACTCCTTTTCTTTTTTACACGATCTCTAACATAATATCATATACCCACAAAAACCACAACAAAATTATTTCCCTTTAAGCACCTCTTTGGTAACTTTCATCCGCATCAACTGTAACGAAATTTACAAAAACATCTTCAAAGTCAAAATCAAGTGCCTTTGGATCCAAAGTCTTTACGCCGGAAGAGGCGTACCCTCTTCTTTTTGCGTAGCTACATAGCTTGCAAGAGATTCCATAGTGGCACCGAAGGCTTCAACAAGGGTATTACCACAGGTTGAAAGATATTCCAAATCAAGGAAAATAACACTGTAGCCGTTTTTTCCTTATAAAAACATGCGGGATATATCAACATCATATATGCTCCCCTTTTACCATTATAAAGCATGATCTCCGATAAAAACATAATACCACATCCCCACCAAAACCACAACAATATTTTACCCTTTTAAGCACTCCCTACCCTTCGGTTTTGTTTGACAAATGCCATAACGATATGGTAATATAGCCTTAATAACGGAAAAATCTTGGATCGAAACCTAATATGAATAAAAAAGCATTAAAAACACTGGAATACAATCATATATTGCAACTTCTGGCTCAAAAGGCTTCTTCGGAGATGGGGAAGGAAAAGGCTCTTTCTCTTCTTCCCTATGAGGATATTAAAAGCATAGTATCCCACCAACAGCAAACGAGCCAAGCCCTTTCCATGATATTCAAAAAAGGCTCCCTTCCCTTAGGAGGCTTAAGGGATATATCCCCCTATTTAAAAAGAGTGAATGTAGGCGGATACCTGAATATGGGAGAGCTTTTGCATATTTCGGATTTTATAAGAGTAAGCGAGAGAGCAAAAAACTATTCTTTAGCGGAAAACAAAAACGATGAGATAACGGTACTCAAGCCTTTTTTTGAAAGCCTGTCTCCTCAGTCGGATCTGCAAAGAAGTATAGATAGGTGCATCATAAGCCATGACGAAATGAGCGACGATGCCAGCGATACCTTAAGGAATATAAGAAAAGAGATACGTGTAAGCGGTGAGAGGATAAGAGAGAAGTTAAACTCCATACTTCATTCGCCCCTTTACAAAAATATGCTTATGGAAAGCGTAGTGACCATAAGAAACGAAAGATACTGCGTACCCGTAAAACAGGAGTATAAAAACTCTTTCCCCGGTATAATACATGACAGATCCTCTACGGGGGCTTCCCTTTTTATAGAGCCTATGGACGTGGTGAAACTTAACAATGCCACAGCGGAGCTTAAGGCAAGAGAAAAGGCGGAAATAGAAAGGATACTCTATGCCCTTTCCGAAAAAGTAAGAGAAAGAAGCGAATTTCTTTCCTACGACTTAGATACTTTGGCACATCTGGACTTTGTGTTTGCAAAGGCGGAGCTTTCCCTTTCAATGAAGGGTACGGAGCCTAAGTTCAATGACAAAGGCTATATAAATATTAAAAAAGCAAGGCACCCCTTAATAGACAAAACAAAGGTAGTGCCCACGGATATATATTTGGGTAAAGATTTTAACACCCTTCTTATAACGGGACCCAATACGGGAGGAAAGACAGTAAGTCTTAAAACCATAGGTCTTTTCACACTTATGGGAGAAGCGGGCTTGCATATACCCGCCTTTGACAACTCGGAACTTTCTTTTTTTGAGGAAGTTTTTGCGGACATAGGAGACGAACAGAGTATAGAGCAGAGCCTAAGTACTTTCTCCTCCCACATGACAAATATAGTATATATTTTAAAGCACGTAACCCCCAGGTCTCTTGTACTTATGGATGAGTTGGGAGCAGGTACCGACCCTACGGAGGGTGCCGCTTTGGCAACGGCTGTAATAAAGCACTTAAAGTCGGTGGATTGTCGCACGGTGGTAACTACCCACTACAGCGAGTTGAAGGTATTTGCCCTTTCAAACGAAGGCATAGAAAATGCCTCCTGCGAGTTTGATGTACAAACTTTAAAGCCTACCTACAGGCTCCTTATAGGTATACCCGGCAAAAGCAATGCCTTTGCCATATCTCAAAAATTGGGACTACCCGACTATATTATAGAAGATGCCAAGGGTCTTATAAGCGATAGCGACATTAAATTTGAAGATGTTATAACGGACCTTGAAATAAGCAGAAAAGAGCTTGCACTTGAACAGGAAAAGGCTGCCTCCTACAGAAAAGAGGCGGAAAAACTCCAAAAGCAGATCAAAGAACAAAGCGAAAAGCTTGAAGAAAGAAAAGAAAAAATATTAAATCAAGCAAGGGAAGAGGCTGCCGCAATAATAAGCGCCGCAAAAGACGAGTCGGATGCCATAGTAAAGCAAATAAGAAAGCTTTCGCAAAAGGGCGACCTTAAAGAGGCTGAAAAGAACCGCACCCGCCTTAAAGAAAACCTTGAAAAGGTCTCCTCCAAAATCAAAAAAGCAAGATCCACCCACAAAGTTCCCGAAAAACTCATGAAGGGTGATAAGGTCATAATACATTCCATGGGCTCTACGGGCATAGTGTCGGAGCCTGCGGATAAAAACGGAAATGTTACGGTAAAGGCGGGTATCATGAACATAAAGATACATATATCCGACCTTTCCTTGGATCAAAGCGACTACACTCCCCAAAAAGCGGATAAATTTGCTTCTTCCATAAGGAAAACAAAGGCCTCCTCCATTTCCGGCACCTTGGATCTTCGAGGACTTTTGGCGGATGAGGCTATAGATAAACTTGACAAATACATAGACGATGCCTACCTTGCAGGCTTTACCCCCATTACCGTCATACACGGCAAGGGCACCGGAGCACTGAGGACCGCCGTACAAAGGTACTGCGAAAAATCCCCTCACGTTAAAAAATACCGTGACGGTGAATACGGCGAGGGTGATAAGGGCGTGACCGTAATAGAACTTAAATAAAGGAGGAAAATGTATGGATACGGGATACAAAATACTCATAGCCGATGATGATATGCATATAGCCGAACTTGTGGCACTGTATATGGAAAAAGAAGGCTACGAGACTATAGAAGCCCACACAGGAAGAGAAGCAGTGGAAATGTTTAAAAAATTCGATCCCGATGTTGTCCTTCTTGATATTATGATGCCCGACGGAGACGGCTATCAAGTTTGCCGTGAAATAAGGCAAATAAGCAAAAAGCCCATTATAATGATGTCGGCAAAGGGCGAGGTCTTCGATAAGGTCTTGGGTCTTGAAATGGGTGCCGATGACTACATTGTAAAACCCTTTGACTCAAGGGAGCTTGTGGCAAGAACAAAGTCCGTACTCAGAAGAAGTGTACAAAAGCAGGAGGACGATGCAAAAAAGATAATACTCCACGACCTTGTTATAAACCAAAGCACCTATACCGTAACCTATAAAAACCAAGAGATAGTATTTCCCCCCAAGGAATTTGAGGTACTTTCCTTCCTTGCCAAATACCCCAACCAAGTATTTAAAAGAGAGGAACTTCTTGATAAGATATGGGGATACGAATTTATAGGCGACACCAGAACGGTGGATGTGCATATAAAGAGGATAAGAGCCAAACTTCCCAAAAATGACTATTGGTCACTTAAAACGGTGTGGGGAGTCGGATATAAGTTTGAAGTAAGAGAACAGTAATAAAATGCAGACCTCCAAACCGGTGTATAATAGTATCATCGGTTTGGAGGTTTTTTTATCCGGCAGTGCCCGAATCTTGGGCAAAAAACCGTCTGTCATCCGATGCGTGACGGGTCGAGGGCTTCTTTTGATCCGTCGGAGCTCGGGTTGCAGGCTATCATAAGGGTACCTCTAAAAAGTGCTATTGAAGTAAAATTGAGATAGCTTGTTCGAGGACCGGGAAATGGCTCGAAGCCAATGTAGAGCATTGGTGAGAGACATTGACGACTAACCTTTGCAAGATAGCCAATTTTACGATTTAT
>JAFSVK010000197.1 GCA_017444985.1 Bacillota bacterium | reverse complement strand
GGAATAATGAGAGAGCCGCCGCACACTTTGGCACTTTTGTCAAGTGCTTTTTTGAAATTTTAATATTTTTTACATAAAAAAAGTTTTAGACCCTTTTGGAATCTAAAACTTAAATTCTTAACTTAATGACATTGGGTACCCTTAAGTAAAATTGAAATAGTAGTAAAGGATGAATCCTCAGTTGATATTGCAGTGGGAACTGTAGATACAACTCCTACTGTCTACTTTTGGATTTTACTGATTTTCTCTTTTTGTTAAGGATTTGTCAGAGATATTGTAAATCCTTAACTTAGTGACATTTGGTCCCTTTCAGTGTTTTCTTAGTATAACCTTTAAATCACCTCAGCCTGCAACTCGCCGTTAACGGTATCTATTTTAATTATACTGTCGGGTCTAGGATCGGAGGCTATTATTATTCTGCCTACCATTGTTTCTATTTTACTTTGTATAAAGCGTTTAAGAGGTCTTGCTCCGTATACGGGGTCGTAGCCGTTTTCTACAATATATTCCTTTGCGGAGGAGGAAACTTCAAGCTTAAGTCTCTTATCAAGAAGTCTTTCCGACAGGGATTTTAAAATAAGGTCTACAACACCTTTTATTTCCGTTTTGGATAAAGGCTTATAAAATACCGTATCATCAAGTCTGTTTAAAAATTCGGGACGGAAGGATTTTCTTAAGAGCATTTCCACCTGTTCCACAGCTTCTTGGGATATGGTGTTATCTTCCTTTATACCCTCCAAAATATAATCGGAACCGAGATTTGAAGTAAGTATTATGATGGTATTTTTAAAGTCTACGGTACGGCCTTGGGAGTCTGTTATTCTGCCGTCATCAAGGACTTGGAGAAGCACGTTGAAAACATCGGGATGGGCTTTTTCTATCTCATCAAAAAGAACCACGGAATAGGGTTTTCTGCGAACAGCTTCCGTAAGTTGTCCGCCCTCTTCGTATCCCACATATCCGGGAGGTGCTCCTATAAGCCTTGATACCGAATATTTCTCCATATACTCCGACATGTCGATCCTTACGATATTCTTTTCATCATCAAAAAGGGCTTGAGCCAATGCCTTTGCAAGCTCCGTTTTACCTACCCCCGTAGGACCTAAAAACAGGAAAGAACCTATGGGTCTGTTAGGATCCTGTATGCCCGCACGAGACCTTATTATAGCCTCGCTTACCTTTGTTACAGCCTCATCTTGCCCTATTACCCTATTGTGAAGTATCTTTTCCATATTAAGGAGTTTTTGTTTTTCACCCTCCATAAGCTTTGATACGGGTATGCCCGTCCATCTGCCTACTATTTCGGCTATTTCCTCCTCTGTTACCTTGTCTCTCAAAAGTCTGGATTCCGACTCTTCAGAATTGTCCTCTTCGGCTATTTTTTCTTTCAAAGCAGGAATGACCCCGTATATAAGCTCACTTGCCTTATCAAACTTTCCTTCTCTTTGAGCGATCTCAGCCTCTGTGAGAGCCTGTTCAAGTCTTTGTTTTGCATCCTTTACCCTGTCTATTTCTTTCTTTTCATTTTCCCAACGAGCTTTAAGTTTTGCAAAATCTTCCGTTTCTTGAGCAAGTTCGGCTTTTACCTTTTCAAGCCTTTCTTTTGAAAGCTTGTCATCTTCTTTCTCAAGTGCCATTTTTTCAATTTGAAGCTGTGTTATTTTTCTCTGGCTCTCATCCATTTCCGTAGGCATGGAATTAAGCTCTGTTTTTATAGTGGCACAAGCTTCATCCACAAGGTCTATGGCTTTATCGGGCAAAAATCTGTCGGTTATATATCTGTCCGAAAGAGTCGCCGCAGCTACAAGGGCATTATCTTGTATCTTTACTCCATGGTAGTTTTCGTATCTGTCCTTTAAGCCCCTTAATATGGATATAGTATTTTCCACATCGGGTTCTTCCACTTTAACAGGCTGAAAACGTCTTTCAAGAGCAGCATCCTTTTCAATGTATTGTCTGTACTCATTTAGTGTTGTAGCACCTATACAATGAAGTTCTCCTCTTGCAAGCATGGGTTTTAACAAATTGCCCGCATCCATAGCACCTTGGCTCTTTCCCGCACCCACAATGAGGTGAAGTTCATCTATGAACATAATATATTTGCCGTCGCTTTTCTTTACAGCTTGAAGAACGGCTTTAAGCCTTTCTTCAAATTCACCCTGATATTTAGCACCTGCAATAAGCGCACCCATATCAAGAGAAAATATTCTCTTATCTTTGATATTTTCGGGTACATCTCCCCTTACTATTCTAAGAGCAAGACCCTCAACGATAGCTGTTTTACCTACACCGGGTTCACCTATAAGCACAGGGTTATTTTTTGTTTTTCGGGAAAGTATACGCATAACATTCCTTATTTCGGTGTCTCTGCCTATAACAGGGTCTATCTTCCCCTCTTCCGCTCTCTCAACAAGGTCTATGCCGTACTTATTAAGAGCATCATATGTAGCCTCGGGAGAATCCGTAGTTACTTTTTCTCCTCCCGTAATATCGTTTATAGCTTCTTTTATGTTATTCTTATTTATATTGTAAATATCAAATATTTTTTTAATATTTGATGAGGGTCTGTCTACCAAAGCTTCTATTAAAGCCTGTACCGAAACATAGTCATCCCCTCTTTTTCTCGCTATTACCTCGGCATATTCAAGCACCCTTACCGCTTCGGGAGAAAAACCTACCTGTCCCGGGTTTGAAGTTCTTGCAAGAGATTCAACGCTCCTTTTAACGCTTGCTCCAAAAGGACCTATATCTACCCCGAGTTTTTTAAATATCTGTGCTCCAAGACCCTTATCTTGAGTAATTATAGCGAGAAGTAAATGTTCCTGTTCTACCTGCGTGTTGTTATATTCCACCGCCAAGGTATGGGATAATTGAACGACTTCTCTTGAACCTGTTGTATATTTATCGATATTCATAATTAAGCTCCTTTCCTTTTTGATTTCAACTGCCTATCACACTACAAAATTGAAAGCCACTTTACATTTTTAATAAAATTGTTTCTTGCTTTTCCCTCATCTCCGTCGGAGAAATATTGTTTAAGTATAAAGTCGAAGGTCTGAATGTATTTCATTATAAGTTGCGCTGCCTCATCATCTGAAACAGAGGGTATTTCGAGCTTCCTTACATACCTTCCCGGCGATAAATCGACTGTCATATTTTTATGAAGATAACTTATCTCCATATCCATCCACAGCTGTAAAAAAAAGCCCAGTTCGTTTAATAAGACCGTATTTTGAGTTCTCATAACAGCTCTAAATTCTCCCGTGTTTTCTCTTGGATAAAGTATAACGGAATATTTTAAAGTTGGATTATATTTATATCTGAAGGGACTTTTTATTTTTAAAGAGCCCTCCCCACTCCCAACAAGAACTTGCATTATATTTTGACTTTCCACCATTTTACTTACGGAAGAAAGTATTTCTTCAACTCTTCTTTCGGGAGTTTTATATGCTGTTTTTTCGGCAAGTATACTGTTTATAATACCCGAACGATTTGTATTGTATCTTGCAGCCATGGCGTCTATTCTTGCAACTATCTCATCGTCAAGTATTATACTGTAGGCACTTTTACTCATAAAATCACTTCCTTTGATACATACAGTGTATCACCGATTATATAATTTGTCAATATATTTATATAAAAATTTTTACAAATTTCAAAAAAAGGATGCAAACACCTTCCACGGTTTTGCATCCTCTTTTTTATCTTTCTATTTCCTCAAGAAAGTACACATAGTCAAGACTTGTAAGTGCCTTTATGATTTCTTTGTGAGTTTTGTATTTTCTAAGTTCCTTTGAAACTATCGTGACAGATATTGTATACACGCTAAGTCCGGAATTGGCATAGGAAGGATTTAACTCTATATCGTCTACCACAAGACCTAATTTTCTTATTGTTGTTATAAAATCTTTAAGATATGTTCCCGTTGTAAGCTCAAGGTGCATTTCAAAGTGGTTGGATCTGTTTTTAAGATATATTTCAAAGGCAGGGAAAAGCGCAAGAGAGCACATAAGAGCAATAAGCCCGAAAAGAGTTAAGGTATAAAGCCCCGCTCCCGTAGCAAGACCGAGTATACCCGTAGCCCAAAGTCCTGCTGCGGTTGTAAGTCCTTTTATCTGACTTCTTGAACTGAAAAGTATGGAACTTATACTTATGACCGCCGTTCCTATAACCGTTGCGGCAGATATCATATAAATACCGTTTGACTTGTTAGATATAAAAATATCGGTTATCATGGCAGAGGCAGAAGCCATGGAAATAAGAACAAAAGTTCTCAAACCCGCAGAGTGCCTTTTTTCCGATCTTTCACAGCCTATTATCGCTCCCACCGCCACCGAAATAAGCAGCCTAAGTGTTATTGTAAATAAATTTAATTCTCCGTTATTAAGTTTTAAAAAATTACATATAGGATCTGTCAAGAATGCTCACCTTCTTCCAAAAAATCTTCTTCTTATGGGAGGAATATATGCATCATACTCCTCCGCAGCCTTTGTAAATTCTCTTTCTTCTTCGCTCTCTTCGTGATCGGGTATCTCTTGCTGTATCTTTTGTATTCTTTCTATAAGTATATCCACATCGCTTTTGCGTTTACCCGATATATCGGCTTCTTCCACAACAGCAATGTCTTCTATCTTATCCGAATATGACTTTGAAAAATACAATGCGGCTTTTGCACAAGCGGGACCTATGATCTCATACATTACACTTGTGGCAAGTATTATAGTCTGTAAAATATTTCCGTTTTCTCCCTTAAGTGTTCTTGCACCAAGAGCGGCAAGACCTATTGCGACCCCCGCCTGCGGAACAAGAGCAAATCCTAAGAATTTCCGTATGGAACCGCTTCTCTTTGTAACTGCGGCTCCGATATACGCTCCCAAATACTTGCCCACGATCCTTACGCTAAAGTAAAGAAAAGCCACAAAAAGCAAGGGATACTTTCCCGCCTTTCCTCCGCTGTCAAAAAGTACACTTAAATCAAAGGATATCCCCGATCTTACGAAAAACAAAAGGAGTATAGGGGGTGAAAAATAATTCAGCTGTTTAAACAATCTGTCATCCTCGGATATATTTATATATATCGTACCCATTGACATACACCCAAGAAGAGGAGATATATCAAAAAGTGCACATATCCCACAAAAAGCAAACATTGTTGCAATAGATATTATAAGCCTGTTATCCTTTGATCTTCCTTTTATGAGTCTGTTAAGTATCCAACCGAAAATCGCACCTAATATAAGTACACCTATATTTTCCGCAATAGGTATAAATATTCTTTTTAAACTGATACTACTGCCCGAAAATGAAGCAATTGCCAAGGATATAGAAATACTGTAAGCTAAAATACCCACTATATCATCAAGGGCAACAACTTGCAAAAGCGTATTTACAAACTCACCTTTTGCCCCTGTTTGCCTTATGGTCATTATCGTAGAGGCAGGCGCGGTAGCAGCCGCAAGTGCGGCTAAGACTATGCTGAAAGAAAAATTCATGGAAAGACCGAAATACATTACGGCAAATACAAGTAAAGATGCCAAGATAGCCTCTGTAATGGTTATAATGACCACACTTAAACCGTTTTCTTTTAACTTTTCAAACTTGAAAAACTCACCCGTGGAAAAGGCTATAAAGGCAAGAGCGATATCGGGTAAAAACTCCATACCCTCCACTATACTTTTTGGAATAATATTAAGGCAGAACGGGCCTATTATAATACCTGTAAGTATGTATGCCGTAACATTTGGCAAGCGTACCATCTTAGTTATTCCCGTAGCCAAAAATCCCAGAAACAGCATTGTCGACAACGATATTATGGCCATAGCAACGGGAGGAAGGTTTTCAATATTGGGTATATTCAAAGTATCACACTCTCTTTCGTAAGGGAGAAAATCACTTTCTTAAGGGAACCTCTAAAAAGTCATAAATCGTAAAATTGGCTATCTTGCCCGAGTACGTCGTCAATGTCTCTTACCAATGCTCTACATTGGCTTCGAGCCATTTCCTAGTCCTCGAACAAGCTATCTCAATTTTACTTCAAT
>JAFSVK010000196.1 GCA_017444985.1 Bacillota bacterium | reverse complement strand
TGAACTTTCTTGTCCTTCATTGTGTCGTAATTTCTTTGCTTGCAATCTGTGCATGCCAAAGTAATTCTTGTTCTCACGACATTCACCTCTTTCTGAAT
Organism: Bacillota bacterium; assembly: GCA_017444985.1. Classification (GTDB taxonomy): domain Bacteria; phylum Bacillota; class Clostridia; order Lachnospirales; family CAG-274; genus UBA3680. The sequence continues at coordinate 4,494 of JAFSVK010000196.1, read as the reverse complement.
AACTTAACGGAAAAAGTGCCAAATTTTCCGCACACAAAAAAAAGACGATTAACGCCTTGTAGTATAATACCATATATCTGTCTGCAAGTCAAGAAAAAAAAGTTATAAAATAGGCTTATAGCAAAACATTTATAAAACACGCTCATTTATATAAGATGTCCCTAAAAAAATCCATATTGAAATATAACATTATTTATGCTAAAATCAAGGTTGATGGAGTGAGGATATGGAAATAACTTTTGAAGGCGTTATTGAAAAGGTAAAACACCATAATGCGGAAAACGGATTCAGCGTTTTTGTGGTTTCCGCCACCGACAGGGGAGATGACGAGGATGTGTCCTGTGTGGGTGTGGTTGCCGATATCAACAGCGGCGAGAGTATAAGAATAACGGGTATAGAAAGCGAGCATCCCGTCTACGGCCCTCAAGTAAGGGTAATAAGCTATGAAAAAACAGAGCCTAAAAGCCTTAAGGCTATAGAGCTTTACCTTTCAAGCGGTGCCGTAAAGGGTATAGGTGCCGCCTTGGCAAAAAGAATAATAGAAAAATTCGGTGAAAAGGCTCTTGAGATCATGGACAAGGAGCCCGAAAAGCTTTCAAAGGTAAAGGGCATAAGTATGACAAAGGCGGTGCAGATAGGGGAACAGTACCGCTCCCATGCAGAGCTTAGAAGTGCCGTGCTATTTTTGGGACAGTATGGTGTCACTCCCAATTTTGCCCTTAAGATATACAAAAAATACAAAGGCAGAACAATAGATGTAGTTAAGAAAAATCCCTACTCCTTGGCAGACGATCTTATAGGTGTGGGCTTTAAAACAGCAGATGCCATAGCGGCAAAAATAGGCATAGAAAAAGACTCACCTTTCAGAATAAAGGCAGGTATAAAATACATTTTAAACCGTGCCGTAACGGAGGGCAACGTATACCTTCCCTATGAGGAAACGGTAGCGGAAACAAATGCCCTTCTTCTTGTGGGAGAAGAGCCAATAAAAGACTGTCTTGAAAGTATGCACATTGAAAACTCCGTAAGGATGGAAGGCAGTCTCGACAGCAAAAAGATATACCTTACCTTCTTTGCCAGAGCGGAGAACACCGTAGCCAAAAGGCTTATGGACCTGTCTTCCAATTTGAAGGAGACCACAGACTACACAGAGGATATAAGAGCCCTGGAAGCAGCCGAAAACATACAGCTTGCGGAAAAGCAAAAAAGTGCCGTGAACCAAGCCATGACAAACGGTGTACTTGTTATAACGGGAGGTCCCGGCACGGGAAAAACCACCATCATAAAAACAATAATACGCCTTTGCCAAGCGGAGGGTTACGATGTTTTGCTGGCAGCCCCTACGGGAAGAGCCGCAAAGAGAATGGAAGAGGCTACGGGCACCCCTGCCCAAACCATACACAGGCTTTTGGGTATTAAATTTTTAGACGAAGAAAAAAGCAGACAGACCTTTGACAAAAACGAAGAAAACCCTTTGGAAGCCGATGTTATAATAATAGACGAGAGCTCCATGGTGGACATACTCATTATGAATGCTCTCCTAAAGGCGATACCCGAGGGCACAAGGCTCATACTTGTGGGAGATGCCGACCAGCTTCCCTCCGTAGGTGCGGGAAATGTTCTCAGAGACATTATAGCCTCGGGGGTCATAAAGGTAGTAAAGCTTACGGAGATATACCGTCAAGCGGAAGAAAGTGCCATAGTGACCAACGCCCACAGGATAAACAGTGGCAAATACCCCGAGTTTGACAAGAAAAACAGCGATTTTTTCATGATTACAAGAAATTCCACCGAAAGAATTTCATCCATTATAATAGACTTGGTGCGACAGAGGCTACCCGCCTACCTTGACTGCGACCCCGTGGACATACAAGTCCTTACCCCCATGCGTAAAAACCCCTTGGGCTCCATAGCTTTAAATACACTCTTGCAAGAAGCCATAAACCCCCCTTCCCCCGCCAAAAACGAGAGAATACACGGCAAGACCGTATTCCGTGAAGGGGATAAAGTAATGCAGATAAAAAACAACTACGAATGTGAGTGGCGAGAGGTAAAAAAAGGCAAGATAACAGACGAGGGTCTGGGCATATACAACGGCGACGAGGGTATTATAAACTATATAGATACGGAAAGAGAGTTCGTTGAGGTCATATTCGATGATGAAAAGGTGGTACACTACGGCTTTACACAGCTTGACCAACTTGAACTGAGCTATGCGGTAACGGTACACAAAAGCCAAGGCAGTGAGTACGGTGCCGTAATAATACCCATATTCAACGGTCCCGAGCTTCTTATGAGCAGAAATCTGCTCTATACAGGCCTTACAAGGGCAAAAAAGCTGGCGGTGATAGTAGGCCTACCCAGCCAAGTAAACAAAATGGTAGATAACAACAAAGAAATAGAAAGATACACCTCTCTAAAAGAGAAATTGATAGAAATAGCAAATATCCAAGCCAAATTTTAATCGGAGGTCATTATGGTTCCCATCGTTATAAAAAACATCAAAATAGGTGAGGGTATACCCAAGGTGTGCTTACCCATAGTAGGGCATACCCAGTATGAAATAATATCACAGGCTATGACAATAGCGGCTTTAAGACCCGATATTGTGGAGTTTAGAGCCGATTGGTTCGACGAGGCACTAAATACGGAGCTGACACTTGATATTTTAAAATCCGTCAGAAAGCTATTAAGTAAAATACCCCTGCTTTTCACCTTCAGAACAAAGCAAGAGGGGGGTATCATGCCCGCCACACCCATGCAGTACGGCGAGATATGTCGCTGCGCCATTGAAAGCGACCTTATAGATATGATAGATCTTGAGCTTTTCGTAGGAGATGACATCATCAAAAATCTTATGGAAAAGGCTCACGAAAAGGATATAAAGGTCATAATATCCAACCACGATTTTGAAAAAACACCTCCTGCCATGGTGCTCATATCCCGTATGGAAAAGATGATACAGCTTGGCGCCGATATACCCAAGCTTGCGGTCATGCCCCAATCCAACAAGGATGTGCTCACCCTTCTTGAGGTCACGGATATAGTACACAACACCCACCCCGATGTGCCCATTATAACCATGAGCATGGAGGGAAAGGGTATAGTAAGCCGTATTTGCGGAGAGATATTCGGCTCCTCCGTTACCTTCGGCTGTGCAAGAAAAGCCTCCGCCCCCGGGCAGATAGAGGCAGACGAGTTGGAAAGAGCCATACGAATAGTTCACGATAATATGTCATGATAGCAAAAATTTACAGATACCTTCCCATATTTCTCGGTATACTGCTTTTAAGCGGCTGCGGTGGTCCTTCCACCCTCCCCGGGCAAGTATCCCAAAAGCCGGGGAGCTATAAAATAGGAGTTATGATCTATAACGATGCCTACGAGATCCAAGCGGTGGAAACAGGCTTTATGCAGGCTCTCACCGAGGCAGGCTTTATAGACGGTGCCAATGCCGAATTTGAAGTTATAAATGCCTATGAAGATAAGGAAAGGCTCTCGGTCATAGCCAAGAAATTTGCAACGGAAAACAAAAAACTGATATTTGCCGTTTCCACTCCCGCCGCCCTCTCGGCTAAAAGTGCCACCAAAAAAATACCCGTGGTATTTTCCGCTGTGGCAGACCCGGTAGCAAGCGGACTTGTGGCAAACACCAAAACAAGCGGCACCAACATAACAGGTACCACCGACGAGGTGCCCGTGGAAGAGCAGATACTCTTTTTTAGACGCCTTGTGCCAAATATGAAAAGTCTTGCAATACTCCACACCGCAGGGGATCAAAATGCAGAGATACAAGCCTCCCGTGCTTTGGCTTTAGCGGAGGAAAACGGCATACACGCAGAGATAAAGACAGTAAACCACGCAGGAGATATTTCCCAGGTAACAAAGTCCTTTATGGGTAACTTCGATGCCATATACATCCCCAGCGACAACGAACTTGCGGAACAACAGGCTATATCCGCCATAAAAATAGGTACTGCCCTACCCGTATTTGTGGGAGATAAGGATATGGTGCTAAAGGGTGGCCTTGCAACCGCCGCCGTTGACTATGTGGAATTAGGTAAAAAAAGCGGTGAAATGGCTGTAAAAATACTTACAGGCGCTTCCCCCGCCACCCTACCCATAGAAAGCGGAAGTGCCGTAAAGTACTACGTAAACAAAAGCACCGCCGCAAGCTTAGGGATAACAATACCGGAAGATGCGGAAGCTTTGGAGTAGGGAAATGTATGGATGCAGTGTTTCGGTTAAAGAAAGAACACATACACACGTTAGCCCCTCCTGAAGGAGAGGCTTGGGTGTCGGTGTAGGTAACAGGGATAGTTATGACTACATATTTTGAAACAACAAAGTAAGTAACTTAAACTTCCCACACCTAAAAGGTGCTATTACCCTTAAAAATTCAATATTTTAGCTAAATAAAAAGGCATAAATACGCATCCTGTGGTATAATAGAATTGCTAAAAACCACAACCAGAGGAGGATTTATGCCATGAC
>JAFSVK010000195.1 GCA_017444985.1 Bacillota bacterium | reverse complement strand
TGAACAAAGAATTAAAGAGAAATTAGGATGGATGAGTCCTGTACAATACAGGCTTAGCCTTTTGGCTGCATAAAAAATGCGTAACAGACATCAAATTCTGTTACGCAATAAAAGTCTAACTTTTTGGGGTCACATCAAAACAAAAATGCGTTTTCACATCCCTTTATTTTGGCGTAATTTTTTAGCTTTAACTCTTCTTAAAACAAGAAGTATACATATTATAAGCAGTCCACCGCAAAAGTCTATTACCACATCCGAAACTTTACCGCTTCTTTTGCCTAACTTTTGATGAAGTTCATCCAAGCCTCCGCCTATAAGGCAAAGCAAAAGTGCGGGCATGTAAAAATATTTTTCCAGCCCCAGACTTATGAAGAAGAGGGCGTTAAAGAGGGTAAAAAGAAAATACAACATAAAGTGGGCGCTTTTTCTTACAAAGAGGTTTATGTCGTTTGAAAGTTTGTTTTTATCCTTCTTTGAAAGTACGAGTTTACCGTCTTCTATATGAGATATTACGGTGGTGGTGGTCTCCGCCTTTGTGCTCTCAACGAGAGAGGCGGCAAGGGCGTTTGTGGTGGCTTCCGTAGGGGTGGTAACATCCGTTACGGTAGTGTTTTCCGTTACTTTCTTGCCGCTTATACGGTTGTACACCGAAGGGTTATCTATCACAAAATTTACTATAGGCTCCTTTATAACGGCGGATTGCTTGTTAGAGCTTACAGAATCAAAGGAAGAAAGAAAAAATATGGCTATGTAGGTTATGATGGCAAGTACCAAATATAACAGACTTTTTTTCCTGAAAACCATATCAGCCAAGCACCCTTTTTGCAATATCCACAGATTCTTTGGCATCCTTTGAGTAGAAATCCGCACCTATTTTTTCGGCATAGTCCTCGGTGAGTACCGCACCACCTACCATAACTTTGCAATCAAGACCGTTTTCTCTTATAAGGGCTATGGTCTTTTCCATGGAAACAAGGGTAGTGGTCATAAGGGCGCTTAAGCCTACAAGCTTGCAATCATGCTCTTTTACCGCATCCACTACAGCTTGATATTCCACATCTTTTCCCAAGTCTATAACATCGTAGCCGTAGTTTTCAAGAAGTACCTTTACAATATTTTTACCTATATCGTGCACATCGCCCTTTACGGTGGCGATGACTATCTTGCCTTTGTTCACGGGAGCGTTGTCGCTTTTAACAAGCTCTTTTTTAATAACTTCAAAGGCTTGCTGTGAAACATTGGCGGAAAGTATGAGCTGAGGTAAAAATATTTTGCCCTTTTCAAACTCGGAGCCTATTTTATCAAGGGCGGGTATAATATGTTCGTTTATGATCTCCATGGCGGAAATTTCCGTAAGGAGTTTTTCCGTTATAAGTGCGGCCTCGTTTTTCATACCTTTTTCTATAGCATAGGAAAGGGTATGTTCAGCCGTTTGAGGGGCTGTATTTTGGGTGGGAGCGGAGGCTTCGCTGTAGGTAGCTATAAAGTCCTCGGAGTTTACATCTTGATTTGCCAAAAGTCTGTAAGCTTTTATAGCTCCCGTCATGGAGGCTACATTGGGGTTTATAATGGCAAGGTCCAAGCCCTTTGTCATGGCTACCGTAAGGAAGGTGGAGTTTATAAGCTCTCTTGCGGGAAGACCGAAGGATATATTTGAAACACCCAGTACGGTTTTAACCTTCAGCTCTTTTTTTACCATTTCTATGGCATTTACCGTTTCCATTACCGCCGCTTGCTCCGCAGAGGCTGTAAGACAAAGACAGTCTATACATATATTTTCTTTGGGTATACCTATATCAAGGGCGGCTTTTGCGATTTTTTCCGCTATTTTAAATCTCTGTTCCGCTTTGGGAGGGATACCGTCTTTATCTATTGTAAGACCTATTATCATGGCTCCGTATTTTTTGGCTAAGGGAAGTATGGTCTCCAAAGATTTTTCTTCGCCGTTTACGGAGTTTATAATGGGCTTTCCGTTGTATACTCTAAGGCCCGCCTCCAAAACCTCGGGTATGGTGGAGTCAAGCTGTAAAGGTACATCCACAACGGATTGTATTGCCTTTACGGCTTTCACCATCATTTCTTTTTCGTCTATATTGGGAAGACCTACATTGACATCCAGTATTTCCGCTCCTCCCCCTACCTGTTCTATGGCTTGGGAGATGATATAGTCCATGTCATTTTCAAGCAGAGCCTGTTTAAATCTCTTTTTGCCCGTAGGGTTTATTCTCTCCCCTATTATTCTCGGCCTATCTATTATAAGAGTGTTTACGGCGGAGCATACGGCAGAAAGCTTTTGGGACTTTTGAGGGGTGTAGGTGGCTTTTTTTAGCTTTTCCACCGTGGAGCGTATAAAATCGGGGGTAGTACCGCAACAGCCTCCCACAAACTTTATGCCAAGCCCCGTCATATTTAAAAGCTGTGAAGAAAAGTCATCGGGGCTTACATCATATTTTCCCGTGGCGGGGTCGGGCAGACCTGCGTTGGGCTTTATGATAAGGGGTAAAGAGGTGTATTTTGACATTCTTTCCACTATGGGAGCAAGAGCATCGGGGCCTAAGGAACAGTTTACACCTATGGCATCCACACCGAAATCCGATAGGGTAAGAGCCATAGCCTCGGGAGAACAACCGGTAAATGTTCTCATGTTTTCCTCGAAGGTCATGGTAACAAGTATGGGCTTGTCGGAGTTTTCTCTTGCGGCAAGAACGGCTGCTCTGACCTCGTAAAGGTCTGTCATGGTCTCAAAAACGATAATGTCCGCATCTTTTCCCGCAAGTATCTCTTCCTTATATATATCGTAAGCCTCTTCAAAGGGAAGGGTACCCGTAGGCTCAAGAAGGACACCTATAGGGCCTATGTCAAGGGCAACGAGAGCATTTGTACCCTCTGCCGCTTTTTGGGCGTTTTCTATGGCTTTCGGTATTATGTCGTTTACGGTATAGCCCGAGCCTTCAAGCTTGTATCTGTTGGCACCGAAGGTATTGGCATATACTATATCGCTTCCCGCATCTATGTAGGCACGGTGTATCTCCATAATGCTTTCGGGCTCCGTAAGAGAGAGTATTTCGGGCATCTCGCCTATTTTTATGCCCTTTGCCTGTATCATGGTACCCATGGCACCGTCTAAGAATACAAAGTCTTTTTCTTTTAAGAGTTTTTGAAATTTATTTTTCACAGTGAAGTCCCTTTCTTCTGTATTGACAGCTGTCTTTCAAGTTGCATACGGCACAGCCTCTTTTGGGGGCGGGAGGCTTTTCTTCGCAAAGCCCTATCACCGCCGTAACGCTTTTTGTAGGTATAAGCATGCCGTTATATAGAGTAAGACCTATAAGTTTTTCGCTGTTGGTCACCTTTATAAAGCTTTCTTGTGTGCTTAGGGGAAAGTCGCCGTAGCCGGGAGAAAAGCGAAATGTCATGTTGAGAGGGGATATTTTTTTTGAAATATCCTCCTCCGCTTTGTTGCATACCGCCTCTATACCCGCACTTGCAAGGGCATCGGTAATAACAGCCTTTGCCATGTCCCGATATTGGAGCCTGTTTATAAGTTTGTCGGCAAATAAGCTTAAGGTAGCGCAAAGCAAAACAACTTTTTTACAACCCTTTAGGTGTTCTTTTATATCCTTGCCTTCAAACCGGGCATTGGTGCCGAGTATCTTAATGTTATCGGCTATCTCTATATCGAATATCTTATAGGTGTAGGCAGGCTTTATGGTATCAAGCAATACCTTTTTGCACTCTTCTATATCTTCTATTATATTTTGGGCATCCATACCTTCCTTGTAGCCCATATACCGCATAGCCTCGGCGATGTTTATATCTATTTCCATATCAGTGTCCCATAGGTTTAAGTTCGAGTTTGTCCGCATCTTCTTTATCGGAGTGAAGGAGCAGAGTAAAAAGTATCAAAAGGGGCAGTAGGCTGAAAAATATAGTCCTGTCCTTAAATATAAGGGTAAGGGAGGCTGAGGATACCGCACCTACGGTAAAGCACAAAAGCATACCTATGTGCATTCTAAGTTTTTTGATATCCGCTTTGTTACCCTCTTTTCTGTGGCGCAGAGCCTTTACAAGGGCAATACCCGTTTGCCTTATGTGGTTGGTGCAGAATGTGGTAGCCATGGGAAGCCCCTCCGCCTGTCTGAATGTGGCAAATTGCATGGAGCATATAAAATTTATGCACACCTGTGTTATCTGCACGGGGGCGGAAGAGGGGAGAAAGCCTAAGAATACCACAGTCATGATCTCCAAAAGTATAAGAAGGGTGTCCCACCTTATGTGTAAACTGTGTTTTATTAAATTAGGCAGAGCCTCCGATACCACAGCCCCAAGCACATAGGCGCTTATGGGAATAATGTAGTATAGGGCATCTTTTATATTTCCCGTACCCAAAGCCGTACCGAAAAGTACCAGGTTTCCCGTTTGAGCGTTGCAAAACACCTGACCTTTCATAGTGTAGGTGTAGGCTCCGTAAAAACCCGCCACGAACATAAGCATTAAAAATACAACATTGGATTCGCAGGTAAGGTATTTTTTATCCTTCATTTTCTTCCTCCGGTACTCCCCACTTTGAAAGGGAGGCGTTGGAATATCTTTTGTTTTGGCTTACCTCTCTTCCAAACCAAGAAGGAGGCACAAATAAAACAGCCTCTTCAAGGGAGGAAAACTCCACCTCCACATTCATAAACCCTTCAAGCTCACCCTTGTATATGTCAAGTTCCGCAGTAAGGCCTTGGGGAAGGGGTATGAGGTATCTTCTTTTTTGTATGGTTATACCTTCTTTTTTTTGTTTAAGGTTTTCGTAGGAGCTTTTATCCAAGGGCAGCTCATACTCTTCTTTTTTTATTTTACCCTTTCCTTTTATGGTAAGCACATAGTCCTTATCGTTTATGCTTCTTATCCTTATGGTGGGATTTGTGGAAATGTAGCATTGTTCTATATCTTTAAAAGTATATCCCTCAAGCCCCTCGGGTAAGGTCGTAAGCAAAAATTTTCTTTCTATTTCGTATATTTTTTCTTTTTTTGACATTTTTAAAACCTCTTTTTCGCATTCACAAAGAATTTTATAATTTATAGACAAGAATGTCAATATAATTTATTTGACTTTTTTCTTATAATAGAATAAAATGAAATATAAAGTATTTTCAAATAAAAATTGGAGGTAAATATATGGATTATAAATCTGCAGGTGTGGATGTGGAAGCCGGATACAAGGCTGTGGAACTTATGAAAGAGCATGTTAAGAGCACCTTTGTAAAGGAAGTTCTTACGGACATAGGTGGCTTTGGCGGCCTTTTCGACATATCAAAGGCTAAAGATATGGAAAAGCCCGTACTTGTCAGCGGTACGGACGGTGTAGGCACAAAGCTTAAAATAGCCTTCCTTATGGATAAGCATGACACCATAGGTATAGATGCGGTGGCAATGTGTGTAAACGATGTGGTTTGTTCGGGTGCGGAGCCCTTATTTTTCCTTGACTATATAGCCTGCGGGAAAAACGAGCCCGAGAAAATAGCAGAAATAGTAAAGGGTGTGGCACAGGGCTGCAGAGAGAGCGGTTGTTCCCTTATAGGAGGAGAAACAGCGGAGATGCCCGGTTTCTATCCCGTAGATGAGTACGATCTTGCCGGCTTTACGGTAGGTATCATGGATATGGCAAAGGCTGTGGACGGTTCAAAGATATCCGAGGGAGATGCCCTTGTGGGTATAGCTTCAAGCGGTATACACTCTAACGGCTATTCCCTTGTAAGAAAGGTGTTTGAGCCTACAAAAGAAAACCTTTTACAAAACTATCCCGAGCTTGGGGGAAGCCTCGGAGAGGCACTTTTAACTCCCACAAAGCTTTATGTTAAGCCCGTGCTTGAACTTATTAAAAAAGTAAATGTAAAGGGTCTCAGCCATATTACGGGCGGTGGCTTTATAGAAAACATACCCAGAATGATGCCCAAGGGCTTAAAAGCCGTTATAGAAGAGGGCACTTGGGAGATACTTCCTATATTCAAGCTTCTTGAAGAAAAGGGCAATGTTGAAAGAATAAGTATGTACAACACCTTCAATATGGGTATAGGTATGGTAGCGGCTGTTGCAAAGGAAGATGCCGAAAAAGCCGTATCTGTACTTGAAGCCATGGGAGAAAAGGCATATATCATAGGCTCTGTGGAAAAGGGCGAAAATATAGAGATCAAGGTGAAATAATGATAAATATAGGTGTTCTTGTAAGCGGAGGAGGTACAAACCTCCAAGCCATACTTGACAATATAGAAAGCGGTGCCATAGAGGCAAAGGTGGTAAGCGTAGTAAGCAGCAAAGAGGGTGCCTACGCCCTTGAAAGAGCCAAAAATAAAAATATAGAGGCTTGCGTTATTAAAAAAAGCGACCATCCCACAGACTATGAAGATGTACTTATAAAGCACTTTAAAGACAGAAAGGCGGACCTTATAGTTCTTGCAGGCTTTATGACCATACTTAAAGAAAAGTTTATAAAAGCCTTTGAAAACAGGATCATAAACATACACCCCGCCCTTATACCCAGCTTTTGCGGTGAGGGTTATTACGGTTTGAAGGTGCACGAGGCAGCGCTTAAAAAGGGTGTTAAAGTATCGGGTGCCACCGTGCATTTCGTATCGGAAGAGGCGGATGCAGGGCCTATAATACTTCAAAAGGCTGTGGAGGTACGACAGGATGATACTCCCGAGAGCCTTCAGAAAAGGATCATGGAAGAGGCAGAGTGGAAAATATTTCCCGAGGCAATAAGCCTTTTTGCACAGGGAAGACTGAAGGTAGAAAACAACAGGGTATATATAAAGGAGATATAATATGAAAGTTCTTGTAGTGGGAAGCGGCGGCAGAGAACACGCTATAGTATGGAAGCTTTCACAAAGCGAAAAAGTAAGTAAAATATACTGTGCTCCGGGTAACGCAGGTATAGGCGAGATAGCGGAAAATGTAAACATATCCGCCATGGATTTTGACGGTCTTTGCCACTTTGCCAAAACAAATGCCGTAGATCTTACGGTAGTGGGTATGGACGATCCTCTTGTAGGCGGTATAGTAGATAAATTTCAAGCCGAGGGCTTAAAGGTATTCGGACCTAAAGCAAATGCCGCTATTATAGAGGGAAGTAAGGCTTTCAGCAAAGAGCTTATGAAAAAGTACAATATCCCCACAGCAGCTTACGAAACTTTTTCAAACTACGAAGATGCCCTTAAATATGTGGAAAAATCGGAACTTCCCGTGGTACTTAAAGCAGACGGTCTGGCTCTTGGAAAGGGTGTACTTATCTGCAAAACAAGAGATGAGGCTATAGAAGGTCTTAAGACCATTATGGTGGATAAGAAGTTTGGCGACAGCGGTAACAAGGTAGTTATAGAGGAGTTTTTGGAAGGCCCCGAAATGAGCGTGCTCTCTTTCTGCGACGGTAATACCATAGTTCCCATGGTATCTGCACAGGATCACAAAAGAGCCTACGACAACGATGAGGGTCTTAATACGGGCGGTATGGGTACCTTCTCCCCTTCAAGAGTATACACGAAAGAAGTTGCCGACTACTGTATGGAAAATATATATAAGCCTACGGTAGATGCTCTTAACAAAGAAGGCAGAACGTTTAAAGGCATTATATTCTTCGGTCTTATGCTTACCCAAAAGGGTATGAAGGTAATAGAGTACAACTGTCGTTTCGGCGACCCCGAGACCCAAAGTGTGCTCCCCAGACTTAAAACCGATCTTTTTGATATTTTCTCGGCTTGTGTGGAAGGCACTCTTGACAGCATAGACGTACAGTGGTATGACAATGTGGCAGCCTGTGTTGTAATGGCAAGCGGAGGCTACCCCGTAGAGTATAAAAAAGGCTACGAGATAACGGGACTTGACAAGGCAAAAGAGCTGGAAAACACCTATGTTTTCCATGCGGGAACAGCCCTTAAAGACGGAAAGTTCGTTACAAACGGCGGAAGAGTCTTAGGCGTTACGGGTACGGGCAAGACTTTGGAAGAAGCCATAAAAACAGCCTATAAGGCAGTGGAAGTCATAGATTTTAAAGACAAACATTATCGTAAAGATATAGGAATAAAGAAATAATAAAAGTGGGTGCGAGGAAAACTTCGCACCCTTTTTTACAGAATGCTATTCGTTGCAAACGATTATGCAACGAATAACTAATCGTTGCATAATCGTTGCAAATATAGTATAAATATGTGAAAGTTGTATAAAACCCCAAAACCACAACGAGACCTACAGTAAATCGTAGGTCTTTTTTGTTTTTTCGGTTTTTCCTTGAAAAAGGTGCTTTAATTAGTATTTGTGGAGGTACGCTGCCTTTGCGGTCTTGAACGGTACGAATTGGTCTGTGAGCATAAGTGTCGGTTGCTCCATCGTCAGCCCTATGGGCTTCCTTCCCCTCCCGGGGTGGGTACCTCTCCGATGCAACTCCCGTTGCATCCCCTCCCCTTTCAGGGGAGGCTTTTCCGATATTTCGGGCTTTGTTTTTTATTTCTTACTTTGTTG
>JAFSVK010000194.1 GCA_017444985.1 Bacillota bacterium | reverse complement strand
TTAATCTCGGCAAAACTCGACATCACGACCCGTTCTTCGATTGCCTTTTCAATACTTGCATTAAATCTCGGCAAAATAGCCAGAGATTTTTGTGCGCTAATTTTAGACTTTTTGAGGAAATTGTTTCGGGAAGAGTTGAGCGTGAGTTTTAGGGATTGTTAAGCAGACACTAATTAACAGCCACGGAAACCGTCTGCAATTTTTTATTTCGGACGAAGGGTTTATAGGCGCTTACGCTTCAAAATCATTTCAAAGCGATTATTTAGTGGTTTTAATGTTTCTCGAATAATTCGGGATAAATAAGTTTTTCTTATTATTTATCCCCGAAAACGAGATTGATTTATCAGGAATTTCGTGTTAAATTTAAATTATCGAGGATAGAGTCAGAAAAACAATTTTTTTTTGCTGATATTAAAAATTGTTTTTCCTTTGATTTCGGTCGATAAATTATCATTAAAAACTACAACACGGAGGTAATAACTATGGCTAAGATACTTATTGTTTACTACTCACGCAAGGGCGAGAACTATTGGAACGGAAGTTTAAAAAATATTGACAAAGGCAATACGGAACGTGTGGCGGAGTTTATTCAAAAGGCTGTGGGTGGCGATCTGTTTGAAGTGGATACTGTCAAGCCCTATTCAGAGAGCTATATGACTTGTATCGAAGAGGCAAAGCAGGAGCTTAGAGCAAAGGCTCGTCCCGAAATAAAAGCTTATCCCCCTAATTTCCGGGAATATGACACTATATTTATAGGCTATCCCAATTGGTGGGGTACAATGCCTATGTGTATGTTTACACTCCTTGAAAAATACGATCTTACGGGAAAGACCCTTATTCCTTTCTGCACCAACGAAGGAAGCGGTATGGGTAGCAGTGAGCGCGATCTGGAAAATCTTTGTAAGGGTGCAACCGTAAAGAAAGGGCTTTCCGTTCACGGGGCGGAGGCTGCCGAGAGTGAGAGTAAAGTGTCGGCTTGGGCGAAAAATTCCATATAATAACGACAAGGGGACTGTTTAATGACAGCTGAGGAACAAATCATACATATCTATAAAGAAATGTATACCGCCATGATAAATAAGGACAGAACCGAGCTTGAACGTGTACACGACAACAGCTTTGTCCTTATACATATGACGGGTATGCGACAGTCTAAACAAGAATATATCAATGCGATCATAGCAGGTACTTTAAACTATTACTCTGTCGAACACGATGATATTAAAGTCGAGATAAACGGTAACACCGCTGTACTTACGGGTAAAAGCAAAGTTAACGCGGCAGTATTTGGCGGAGGCAAACACACATGGCGATTACAACTTCGGCTTCAGCTCGTAAAAAAAGATAACGGTTGGCGCTTTATATTGGCGAGTGCTTCCACATATTGAGGTGAATTATGCTAAAACAGATACGATACTTTCAAACCGTGGTTCGGCTGGGTAGCTTTACCGCCGCAGCCGAGGAGCATTTTATATCGCAATCGGCGATCTCTCAGCAGATAAAGGCACTTGAAACCGAGTTGGGAGTTACACTTCTTAAACGCAAAAAGCGTAGCTTCACACTCACACAAGCGGGAGAATATTTCTACAAAAAAAGCCTTGTGCTTGTGGCGGATTACGATAATATACTTCGTGAGTTGCAAAAAGTATCGGGAAACAGCGGAGAATATTTGAGAGTTGGACTTCTAAAGGGATACAGCGGTAAAGAGTTTAATTCGGCTGTATCCGAGTTTACCGTAAAATTCCCCGATGTGACGGTAAAAGTCATTCATGGTAATCATGATATGCTATATGCCCTTCTTCGCAGCGGTGATATTGATATTGTCCTCAACGATCAACGCCGTGCATTTTCGGATGAATATATCAATATCCTGCTTGATATTCGTGAATATTATGTGGAAATATCCTCAAACAACCCGATAGCTCAGCTTAAGGAAGTAGAGATCGGCGATTTAAAAAATATACCGCTGATCTTGCTTTCCTCTCCCGACCAACAGGAAACGGAACGAAGCTTTTATACAAATGACTTAGGTTTTAAAAGCGAGATATATTTCACGGAATACATTGATGATGCATTGATGCAGATCATACAAGGGAAAGGCTATATGCCCATGGAAGGCAGTGGCGAGACGGTGCAAACCACCACAAAAGCTGTCAAACTTTTAAGAAACGGTAAGCCTATCATCAGGCGATATTGTGCTTTTATGAAGGCAGATAATTCCTCGAAACATACGAATGAATTTATTGAAATATTGAAAAAACAATTCTGATAAAGCATAAATTGTCTTCTTTCAAAACTCTGTCGAATATAAGTAAGTTATATGAGGTGAATAAAATGAACGATGTAATGTTAGTAACGGGCGCAGGGCAGATAAGCCTGGCAATAGCACGTCGAATAGGGTACGGTAAAAAGATACTCCTCGGTGATAAAAACATGGAAAACTGTCGTACTATAGCAAAGATTATGAACGATGCGGGCTTTGATGCAGAGCCTTTTGAGATGGACTTATCAAGCCGTGAGAGTATTCTTGCAATGATCGAAAAAGCACAGAGCTTTGGCGAGATCAAATATATGATCAACGGTGCGGGGGTTTCTCCCTCACAAGCTTCCATCGAAACAATTCTGAAAGTTGATCTTTACGGTACAGCTGTACTACTTGAGGAGGTCGGGAAAGTCATTGCAAAGGGCGGTTGCGGTGTGACGATCTCAAGCCAATCGGGTTGGAGAATGCCACAACTTACAGCAGAGCAGGATTATCAACTTGCAATGACTCCCACCGAGGAACTGCTTGATCTCGATATTCTCAAACCTAAAAATATACGCGATACTTTACACGCATATCAGCTTGCAAAACGATGCAACGAGAAGCGAGTTATGTCGGAGTGCGTAAAGTGGGGCAAAAGCGGGGCAAGGCTTAATGCAATTGCGCCCGGCATTATTGTTACACCCCTTGCCATAGATGAGTTTAACGGCATAAGAGGCGATTTCTACAAGAATATGTTTGCCAAGTGCCCTGCGGGGAGACCGGGAACTGCCGATGAGGTAGCAAATGTGGCAGAACTTCTGATGAGCGACAAAGCAGCTTTCATTACAGGTTCGACATTCCTTTGCGACGGCGGTGCAACTTCGAGTTTCTTTTACGGACCGTTAAGACCCAAACAGTGAGGTGTAATATGACAGTATTTGAAGAACTGCGTGAGGGCAAAAGCTATGATATTCGTGACGAAAAGTATCAGCGTGAGGCTCATGACGAAATAGACAGATGCAGACATATCTGCCACCAAATAAATTCCACCGATCCCGCCGACAAAGAACGTATTATGAAACTTGAAAACCAACTGCTCGATGGACAGATGAAAAGCGGAAACTTCTTTACACCGCCATTTCAGATCGACTGTGCAAACCGTATGTTCCTCGGTAAAAACATTTTTGCAAATCATGGATTGACAGTAATGTCTATCGGGACGATCACTATTGAAGACGGTGTGATGATGGGACCTGAGGTAGGACTTTTTACCGTCAACCACGAACCCAATAACATACGTGTAATAAAAACAAAAGAGATACATATCAAGAAAAATGCATGGATCGGTGCAAGGGTAAATATCCTTGCGGGAGTGACCATTGGTGAAAATGCCATTGTCGGTACGGGTTCGGTAGTGACGAAAGATATTCCCGATAACTGCGTTGCTGTAGGTAATCCTGCAAGAGTAATAAAGAGGATAGATGAATGAAAAAAGAAAGAGTAGCGGCATTTACAGATGCTGTCCTTGCGATAATCATGACGATACTTGTATTAGAGCTTGAAAAGCCTACAGCTCCCACAATATCCGCTTTGTGGGAACTTCGATACAGCTTTTTTTCCTATGCTCTGTCATTCTTTTGGCTGGGATCGATGTGGATAAATATTCACAATGAATGGGAATCCATAGAAAAAATAAGTGCAAAAACACTGTGGGTAACATTGATCCTGCTTTTTTTCTGCTCTGTGATACCTTATGCCACCGATCTTGTAAGCAAAGATTTCAACAATAGTGTGACACAAGGGTTTTACGGGATATTTGTCATACTTGTAACACTGTCGAATATATGGCTCAGTAAAACTCTTGACAAAGCAGACGGCGATATCCCAAAAGATATTATGGTAAAACGAAGACGGCTTTTGTGGATAGACATTGCAATAAAGGTCGTAGGTTTCATGCTTAGTGTAATAGTTTATCCGCCTGCAATGATGTACAGTGTCATAATAGCCGCAGCATTTCTAATGACAAGTATCGTTAAAATGAAGCTCGATTGGAGTGATGTGGAACAAAAGGAAACTTAATAGTTTTATAAAAAAGGGGCTGTGAAAAAACAAAATGTTGTGCTTTTTCACAGCCCTTTGTAGTAAAATATATAAACATTATCGCCGTCGGCAGACTTTAAATCCGCAGTTCGGGCTCCGCTCGAATGAGGAAAAAATAAAAAAATCGAAACCTTTTCGAATTTTTTATTTTTATACCT
>JAFSVK010000193.1 GCA_017444985.1 Bacillota bacterium | reverse complement strand
CTCTGCTCTACCAACTGAGCTATCTGGGCCCGTTGTTTTTCAACAACAGAGTAAATTATAAAGCATAAGGAGTTAAAAGTCAAGACTTTTTTTTAAAAAATTATACGAAAATTTAAATAAATGAATTGTAAATATAAATTTTATATGTTATAATATTGTAAATTAGTGTGCATTTTGCATTTTTAACGGGGGGTGAGTGTAGACTATGGAAGAAAACAACAAAAAGAAAAAAAGGAAAAAATTATTTTTTCTGCTTCCTTTAATGCTTTTTATAGGTGTTTGTTTGGCTGTAGCCGTAAATATAATATATATAAACACTGTTACCGTAAAGGGAGTTAAAAAAGAACTCAGCGATATACTTAATACAAGAAAAGAAAATATTAAGTTCAATATAAACAATCAGTATGCTTCTCTTGATATGATAGCCTATACTCTGAAGGCAAACGGTTTCGAGCCGGGAGTAAGGTCTACCTATGAAAATGCCAATGAGATCATAAAAGCTTATGAAGAAAACTCCGAGTTTGAGTATATAGATATTATATTCACAAACGGTGTGACCATAAAAAATGAGGGTGTTATAGAAGATACCAAAGAGTCCGACTTTTATCTGGGAGCAATGGAGGAGGAAAAGGTTGCAAGTATAGTAAGAGATGAAAACGAAAAACCTCGTCTTTCTCTTTCAATACCCTTCATTGAAAAAAACAAGGTAAAGGCTGTTATAGTAGGTATCGACAGTGTGGAAGAAACTTCAAAAATGTTTCTTTCAAGCGGAAATAACGATAAGTTCTTTATAACAGATAAGTACGGCAACTATGTTATGGGTAGTGTCAGCAGTGCCCTTGCCTTAAGTGAGTCAAACTACTTAAAGTCCAACATTTGTCAAATACTTAAAAATGCTCACTTTGTATCCGGTAATCAGTCTGTTATGAGAAACAGTCTTGAAAATGCCAAAAGTTACTTTGCCGAGTATAAATTAAACAACAGACATGAGTTTGTTTCAGTAAGACCTTTAGAGGGTACAAATTGGTCTATATTCCTTGTAAGACCTTTTGAGTATGCCACTAATCTTACCATGCAAAACAGAATGGCAGATCTTGTCACTCTTGTATTTGTGCTCATATATGTATCTCTCATATTTATATATATGGTAATGCAAAACCGTAACGATATGAAAAATATGAGAGAAGAAACGGATGAGCTTAAATATATGGCTGAGCATGACGATCTCACAGGCCTTATATTAAGAAGAGTATTTTGCGAAAAGGTCAAAAAGCTTCTCTATTCCAACAACAGAGACGACTATATGATAGTTGTGTTGGATATTGAAAAGTTCAAGGCTATAAACGATAAGTACGGTCATTCAAGAGGAGACGAGCTTTTAAGATATATAGCTACGGGTGTAAGAAACTACGGAGAAAAAGTAAGAGGATATTCCACAAGACTTTTTGCGGATTACTACGCTATGTGTATACCTTATTCCAAGAGTGCGCCTCAGTCTCTTATAAACTACCTTACAAGACATGCCTCTTATTCGGGACTTCCCTTTGATGTATATCTTGCTTTTGGTATATACAAGATAACAGACAGAGACGAGTCTGTGGATACTATGATAGAGAGAGCCTCTCTTGCCGAAAAATCCATAAAAGAACAGTATCTTAAGAGTTACGGTGTATATGATGACACCATAAGAGATAAGGTACTTTATGAACAATGGGTAACGGGTATTATGATGACGGCTCTTGAAGATAAAGAGTTTGAACTTTATGTTCAGCCTCAGTATGACTACAACGGAGATTGCATAGGTTCGGGTGAAGCTCTTGTGCGTTGGCACAGACCCGACGGAGAAATATCTCCCGGTGTATTTATACCCTTGTTTGAAAAGAACGGCTTTGTTACCCTTCTTGATAATTATATTTGGGAAGAGGCTTTCAAGCTTGTAAGTGATATGATGATAGTAGGGGACAGGTATGTACCTCTTTCCGTAAACATATCGAGAATGGATTTCTACAAAGAAGATATTGTTGAAGAGTTCCAAAGACTTCTTAAAAAGTACGAAATACCCGTAGAGTATATGCGTATAGAAATCACGGAAAGCGCCTACATAACAGACGGAAATGCGGTACTTGAAAAGGTGGAGAAGTTTAGCTCCTTAGGATTTACCGTAGAGATAGACGACTTCGGAAGCGGCTATTCATCCCTTAATGCTCTTAAGGATATGCCCGCCGATGTTCTTAAAACAGACCTTAAGTTCCTCTACGGCTACAGCGAAGACAGCTCAGGCTCTGTAATACTTAAACATGTTATGCAAATGAGTCAAGAGCTTGGTATGAGTGTTGTGGCAGAGGGTGTTGAAACAAAGGAACAGGCAGATTTCCTTCATACTCTCGGCTGTAATATAATGCAGGGATACTACTATTCAAGACCTATCCCCGCAGAGGAATTTAAAACTTTGGTACAGGAAAATGCCAAACTTCCTTTAAAGAAAAAAGAGACATCAACGGAAGAAGATGCTGCCTCAAATGAGGAGGATAAAAATACGGATGAAAAATCATCAAATATAAGTAAAGAGGAGTCTTAATTTATGTTAAAAAACATATCGGTTTATATTTTCTCTCTTCTTATAATTATGGTGGTCATAGTGGCAAATATATTTCTTATAAGAGAGTTTGCGGTAACACCCCGTCCCAATCAAGTGTGGGGAAATTCCTACAAGGATATTGTTTTAAAGACCACGGACTATGTGGCAAGCGGCGGTTGTGTAGGTTATATGGAGACCAAAAACAGCAGTGGCCAATATGAAAGAAAAGATATTATACTGGAGTATGTTAAAAATAAAAATACATACAAGGTAAAAAGTCTTGACGGAAATACCGTGTATATACAGGGTAGATTCAACGGGTATGATTGCGGACAGGTAGTCATAGGCAAGGATCCCTACATTGTTATAGGGGGTGCTTCAAATGGCTAAAAGAGAGTATAAGTTTAAAGTAAGGGGCTGTAAAACTACCGAACAAGGTATGAAAAAGTTGATAAGTCCCAACTTTAAAATAGAAAAGGTAAATGAGGGTGAGGATAATCTTATAGCCTTTACCGTAGTTAAAAACCCTTTCTATTGGCGTTTTTTCGGCATACTCCATGAAGAGGAAAAGGAAATTTATATTACGGGTGTATTTGAGACCACGGCTGTACTTAAAATTATATTTTCCTTGGCAGTATTTATAACCATAATGATATGCGGTATGTTGGCATATATGCAAGTGACATTCATACCCAAAAATATAACTCCCGTTTATGTGGGAAATATGAACCCTACATACTTGCCCTTTATAACTTGGGGATCTGTGGCTGTTATAATAATATGTCTTTTGAGGATGATAGTACATACTCATTGGCTCTTACAGTCAAAAACAAGGGCAAATATGATAGAAGAACTTGAAAAAATAACAGGTTGCAAGTGCGTGACCAAATACTAATACAATATAAGAGGTGCAAAAATGAGTTTATTGGAAAAGATTTTTGGCAATTACAGCGATAAGGAAATAAAGAAAATAAGACCTATAGTTGCCAAAATAAATGACCTTGAGGATAGTATATCTCCTTTGAGTGATGAAGAGCTCAGAGGTAAAACAGATGAGTTCAAGGACAGACTTTCAAAGGGTGAGACCCTTGACGATATACTTCCCGAGGCTTTTGCCGTTGTAAGAGAGGCGGCAAAAAGAGTACTGGGTATGAGACATTTCGATGTTCAGCTCATAGGTGGTATAGTTCTCCATCAGGGTAGAATAGCCGAAATGAAAACAGGTGAAGGTAAGACCCTTGTTTCCACCTGTCCCGCTTACCTTAACGCTCTTACGGGTAACGGTGTACACATAGTTACCGTAAACGACTATCTTGCAAAGCGTGATGCGGAGTGGATGGGTAAGGTACATGAGTTTTTGGGACTTAAGGTAGGTGTTATATTACACGATCTTGAGAAGGTAGAAAGACAGGAAGCTTATGCCTGCGATATAACCTACGGTACAAATAACGAACTCGGTTTTGACTATCTCAGAGATAACATGGTCGTATATGAGAAGGATATAGTTCAAAGAGGCCTTCCCTACGCTATAATCGATGAGGTGGACTCCGTACTTATAGATGAAGCAAGAACACCTCTTATAATATCGGGTCAGTCCGCAAAGTCTACACAGCTTTACGAAAGAGCCAACAGCTTTGTACAGACACTTACAAAGGGTAGAGTTTTAAACGAAGACGACGCTCTTAACCCTCTTATGAAAGAAGAAATAAAGGAAGAGGGAGACTTTGTAGTGGATGAAAAGGCAAAGACCACCTCCCTTACACAAGAGGGTGTGGCAAAGGCAGAGAAATTCTTCGGTCTTGAAAACCTTTCCGATCCCGAAAATATGCAGTATCAGCATCATATAAACAACGCTCTTAAGGCAAACTTCAATATGACCTTAGACAGAGACTATGTTGTTAAAGACGGTGAGGTAGTTATAGTAGATACCTTTACGGGTCGTATGATGCCCGGTAGACGCTACTCCGACGGTCTTCATCAGGCTATAGAGGCAAAGGAGCATGTGGAAGTACAAAGAGAGAGCAAAACTCTTGCTACCATAACCTTCCAGAACTTCTTTAATAAATATGCCAAAAAAGCAGGTATGACAGGTACCGCTCAAACAGAGGAAGCGGAGTTCAGAGCAATATACAATATGGACGTTGTTTGTATACCTACAAACAAGCCCGTTGCAAGAGTGGATCACTCCGACGTTGTATATCAGACAGAGGCTGCAAAGTTCAGAGCTGTTGTTGAGGATGTTAAAAAGTCCTACGAAAAGGGACAGCCCGTACTTGTAGGTACCGTAAATATAGAAATATCCGAAAAATTAAGCTCCATGCTTAAAAAAGAGGGTATAAAGCACCAGGTATTAAATGCCAAGTATCACGAAAAAGAAGCCGAGATAGTTGCTCTTGCAGGTGAAAAGGGTGCCATAACCATAGCTACGAACATGGCAGGTAGAGGTACGGATATCAAGCTTGGAGAAGGTGTTGTGGAACTTGGCGGACTTAAGATAATAGGTACCGAAAGACACGAGTCAAGGCGTATAGATAACCAGCTCAGAGGTCGTTCGGGCCGTCAGGGTGATGTGGGTGAATCCCGTTTCTACTTATCTCTCGAAGACGATCTTATGAGAATATT
Organism: Bacillota bacterium; assembly: GCA_017444985.1. Classification (GTDB taxonomy): domain Bacteria; phylum Bacillota; class Clostridia; order Lachnospirales; family CAG-274; genus UBA3680. Next base: position 8,842 of record JAFSVK010000193.1, on the reverse strand, counting down.
CGGCTCCGAAAAGACAGCCGCTCTCATTGCCAGAATGGGTCTTCCCGAAGATGAGCCTATAGAGGCTAAGCTTCTTTCAAGAGCTATTGAAAATGCTCAAAAGAAGGTAGAGGAAAACAACTTCTCCGCAAGAAAGAGATTGCTTGATTACGATCAGGTAATGAATGAACAGAGAGAAATAATATATGATGAGCGTCACAAAGTTCTTGTGGGTGAAAACCTTAAAGAAGATATTCTCGGAATGGTCAAAAATGTTATTACAAGAATATGTGATGCCAACTGCCCCGATGCCGATGATCCCACAGAATGGGATATGAGCGAAATAAATCACCAGTTAAGACCCATATTTGAAATGGGAGATTATGAACTGAGTGACGACGATAAGCAGAAGTTGACAAAAGCGGGACTTATAGACAGAATATATGAGGATGCAGAGGAGAAATACAACGAAAGAGAGTCGGAAAATCCCGAAGAGCTTTACAGAGAGCTTGAAAGAGTTATTACCCTCAGAGTTGTAGACTCAAAGTGGATGGATCATATAGACGATATGGATCAGATGAGACAGGGTATATCCTTGAGATCCTACGGTCAGAGAGATCCCCTTGTGGAATATCAGTTTATAAGCTACGATATGTTTGAAGAGCTTAACAGAAACATACAAGAAGAGATAGTTAAGTCTATGTACCATGTAAGAATAGTTACCCCCGAGGCTCCTCAAAGAGAACAGGTAGCTAATCCTACATCTACAAATGCCGATACTTCCGGTGTAAACAGAACAAAGGTAAGAAAAGAGGAAAAGGTTGGAAGAAACGACCCTTGTCCTTGCGGAAGCGGTAAAAAATACAAAAATTGCTGCGGTAAAAATGCTTAAAAGCATTTAAATATTATAAAAGGATGTGAAAAAATGGTATTTGAGCTTGATCAAATTGCAACACAGATGCAAGCCTATCATAAAAATTTAAACGAAATGGGGAACTCACTTTAACGTCGCACAGAGTGAGTCGGAAATAGCTGAGCTTGAGGAAATTGCGGGAGATCCCGATTTCTGGAATGATATGGAAAAGGCTCAGGGTATATTGCAAAAAACAAAGCAATTGAAAGATAAGGTGGAGAAATTCCACGCTCTTGAGGAAAAGCTGGAGGATCTGCTCACCCTTTGCGAAATGGGTAACGAAGAGGACGATGAGTCCCTTGTACCCGAGGTAAAGCAGATGCAAGAGGATTTTCTTAAAAGCTACGATCATTTGAGGATATCCACCCTTCTTTCGGGAAAGTACGATGCAAACAATGCCATCGTTACTCTCCACCCCGGTGCAGGCGGTACGGAAGCCTGCGATTGGGTGTCTATACTATACAGAATGTACTGTCATTGGGTAGAAAATCAGGGTTTTACTTACGACCTTCTCGACTACCAAGACGGTGACGAGGCAGGTATAAAGAGTGTAACTTTCATGGTAAAGGGTGAAAATGCCTACGGCTATTTAAAGGGTGAAAAGGGTGTACACCGCCTTGTAAGAATATCACCCTTCGATTCCAGCGGAAGAAGGCATACCTCCTTTGCAAGCTGTGAAGTTATGCCCGAGCTTGACGACAGCATAGAAGTGGATATAAACCCCGATGACATCAAAATGGATGTTTTCAGATCCTCGGGTGCAGGCGGTCAGCACATAAACAAAACTTCCTCCGCCGTAAGACTTACACATATACCTACGGGTATCGTTGTGGCTTGTCAGAACGAGAGAAGTCAGCTTCAAAATAAAAATATGTGTATGAAGATGCTCAAAGCAAAGCTCTATGAAATGAAGCTTAAAGAACAGGGCGAAATGCTGGAGGGTATCAGAGGAGAGGTAAAAGACATAGCCTGGGGAAGCCAGATAAGAAGCTATGTTTTCCACCCCTACAATATGATAAAAGACCACAGAACAGGAGCCGAAACGGCAAATGTTCAACCTGTTATGAACGGCAATTTGGAAATGTTCATAAGTGCATATCTTAAATGGTTCAACGAAGGTGATACCACCGAAAATTAAAAAAAAATCCCAAAAACCTCTTACCGATAAAAGGCAAGAGGTTTTTTATATTTAATTGCAAAATAAAAAGTAACTAAGCCTCGCCTGAAAAGAGAGGTGGCAGCCGTAGGCTGACGGAGAGGTTAAACGAGACAAAAAAACCTTGTAAAAAACAGTATACCTCAACAAACCAATGTTCTTGACAACTTATAAACACCTTCCAAAACACAAACATAAAACATAACACACAAACTTTAAAAACCATAAAATAACAGTTGAAAACATATCCGTGTTTTGGTATAATTTTCATAGATAAATTTTATACTATGGATTGGAGGAATGTAAGTGTTTGCTGATGAAAATGTTATAAAAATAAAGCATGAGGTACTGTATCGTGTGGCAAAGCTTGCCTTTGAGGACAAACTTGAAGAAACAAGGGATTTTCTCCCTTCTCAGATAATACCCGGACCTTCTCCCAGGTTTCGCTGTTGCGTATATAAAGAAAGAGAGATCATACGCCAGAGAATACGCCTTGTGGAGGGAAAAGCCCCGGGTCCCGAAGATGACGGAAATGTGGTACAGGTAATATCCTCCGCCTGTGAGGACTGCCCCATATCAAGTTACGTTGTAACGGATAACTGTCAGAATTGCTTGGGTAAGGCATGTATAAATGCCTGTCGTTTCGGTGCCATAACAGCGGGAGAAAGCAGATCCAAAATAGATCCTTTAAAGTGTAAAGAGTGCGGACTTTGTGCAAAGTCCTGTCCCTACAATGCCATAGCCTACCTTAAAAGGCCTTGTAAATCAGCCTGTCCCGTAGATGCCATAACATACAACGAAAACGGCATTTCCGTAATAGATGAGGCAAAGTGTATAAGGTGCGGACACTGTATACACAGATGTCCCTTCGGTGCCATAGGCTCAAAGACATTTATAATAGATGTTATAAAAGCCCTTAAGTCCGACAGAGAAGTATATGCCATGATAGCCCCTGCAACGGAGGGTCAGTTTGGCGAGGACATAACCATGGACAGCTGGCGAACAGCCCTTAAAAAAGTGGGATTTACAGACTTTGTGGAGGCAGGCTTGGGAGGAGATATGACAACAGCCTCCGAAGCCAATGAGTGGGCGGAAGCTTATAAGGAAGGTAAAAAGAAAACCACCTCCTGTTGTCCCGCCTTTGTAAATATGGTATATAGGCATTACCCTCAGTTAAAGGACAATGTTTCCACCACCGTATCACCTATGTGCGGTGTATCAAGAATGATAAAAGCAAAGCACCCGGGTGCCTATGTGGTATTTATAGGCCCTTGTATAGCTAAAAAATCGGAGGTCTTAGACCAAAAGATAGAAGGTAACGCCGATGCGGTACTTACCTACAGTGAGATAAGGGCAATAATGAGGGCAAAGGATATTGTACTTGAACCGGGAGAAAACACCTATCAAGAGGCGAGTGTTTTCGGTAAAAGGTTCGGTAACTCGGGAGGAGTTACGGGGGCTGTGCTCCAGTACCTTAAAGAGACGGGTCAGGAAAATGAGGCTACGGTATTTAAGGCAAACGGTGCGGCAGAGTGTAAAAAAGGTCTTTTGCTTATGCGTACGGGTAAACTTTCAGAAGATTTTATGGAGGGTATGGTATGCGAGGGCGGTTGCGTAGGCGGCCCCAGCAGTTTCGAAGAACAGCTTAAGGCGAGAAAGGCAAGAGATAAGCTTATAGATTTGGCAGACGGCAGAAAGATAAGCGATAACCTTAAACAATATGATATGGACTCCTTCTCCATGCATAGGTGAGAAATAACTTATAATATGTTTTAAGAAACTACCATTTGTTGACCCAAATCAATTTTTAGCTTACGCATAAAAATTGATTTTTCAGGCATTGGTTTCGATAATTACCAATATATCTTTATGGCGGGACCTCTCCGTCAGCCTAAAGGCTGCCACCTCTCCTTTCAGGAGAGGCTTAGGTGTCGATGTGGTAACAGGAAAAGTTACGACAATATATTTTGAAATGACAACAAAGTAAGAAATAAAAAACAAAACTTGAGGCAACGGAAAAGCCTCCCCTGAAAGGGGAGGGGATGTAGCGGCAGTTGCATCGGAGAGGTACCCACCCCGGGAGGGGAAGGAAGTCCAAAGGGCTGACAATTGAGTAACCAACACTTATGGGAACCTCTAAAAAAGCCATAAAAGAGGAATAAAAATATTACCACAACAACTAAATTCTACAAGAGAAAAAAGGAGGGAAGGTATGAAAAAAGAAATTGTTAAACACATAAGTAAGGTACTTTCATGGGCAATGATAATAACAGCGGCTATAGGCTCCACCGTTATAGTTCCTGCAGAAGAAAGTCAAACCGTGGCAAATCTTACCCTAAGAGAGGCTTACGGCTATGAAGAGGGTGCTTGTATAGAGTGGGAAGATGCAGAGTATTACGGCTACAATGCCTATGTAAGAAAAACGGGAGACACGAATTGGCAACAGTTGGAGGATTGTCTCATAAGAAGGTACGCAGGCTTTTGGAGAGCGGATTGTGTAGGACTTAAGTCGGGAGAAAGTTACGACCTAAAGGCGGTACCCTTGGACGAATACGGCAATGAGGTAAGTGCAGGCAGTGTAGTGGCATCAAATCTTTCGGTAAGTGCCTACGACAGAAGCGGAGCCGCTTTTTCAACGACTTCTCCTTTAAAGAAGGCGGGTGCCTATAATGAAGACGGTACCACGGATGCCCTTGTAATATATGTTACTCCCGATACGGCAAAGACCGTCAAGGCAGATATTATGACGGAGAGCGGATACAGAGAGTGTACGGGCTTTCAAACTATTTTGGATGCTTTGCAAGAGGGTAAGGAAACAAGACCCGTGGATTTCAGAATAGTAGGTACCGTAAGAGCCGAAGATATGGATAAGTTTTCATCTTCGGAAGAAGGTCTTCAAATAAGGGGTGCTTCTTCCTATGCGCCTTTAAACATAACCATAGAGGGTATAGGAAAGGATGCGGCTTTCCACGGTTTTGGACTAATGATAAAAAACAGCGGCTCTGTGGAAGTGAGAAACTTAGGTATACTAAATTGTATGGATGATGCCGTTTCCGTAGACGGTAACAATAGCAATATATGGATACATGATATGGACTTCTTCTACGGTCAGCCCGGTTCTGACAGCGATCAAGCCAAGGGCGACGGTACCGTGGATATCAAAAACGGCAGTACTTATGTTACGGTATCCTACAATCATTTTTGGGATAACGGTAAAAGCTCCCTTTGCGGTATGAAAAGCGAAAGTGAAAGCTATTTTATAAGCTATCACCACAACCATTTCGACCATTCCGATTCCAGACACCCTCGTTTAAGGACTATGTCCTCCCACATTTACAATAACTATTTTGACGGCAACTCAAAATACGGTGTGGGCGTTACCATGGGTGCAAGTGTTTTTGCGGAGGAAAACTATTTTAGACACGTAAAGGCTACAAATCACCCTTTGATGAGTTCCCAACAGGGCTGTGATGCTTTGGGAAGCGGTACTTTCAGCGGTGAGAACGGCGGTATTATAAAAAGTTACAACAACATTTTTGAAGGCGGCGGAGCGGTGTACGACCAAAATAACCCCGCTACTACGGGTATAGATTGCTATACCGTAACAGACAGATACGAAAAAGTGCCCTCCGATGTGGTTACAAGAGCGGGAGGTACGGCTTATAACAACTTTGATACATCCACCGATGTGGATATGAATGCGGATATTATAGACAAGGCAGAGGATGTGCCCTCTGTGGTAAAGGCAAAAGCGGGAAGATTAGGCGGAGGAGATCTGGTATGGACATTCAACGACGAAGCCGATGATACCTCATCTTCCGTAAATACTTATCTTCAAAAGGCGGTACAGGACTATGTTACTCCCATAATATCCATAGGAGGAAAATCCGACGGTATAAAAACGGAAACCACCACGGCGGCTACACAGCAGTCCTCACAAACCACTACCGAGGCTACTACGGAAGCTACCACAAGGGATATAGATATAACGCCCCTACCCCTTACGAGTATAGGAGGTCAAACCCCCGAGGATGCACAGCCTCAGGTGGGACAGATACTTGTGACCTACAGACCGGATTCCGACACTTGGCTCTTAAATGATAAATCCACTATAGCCTCCGCCACCCTTACACACTCCTTTGAGAGTGTTACAAGCGGAAAGGTGGTAGTTTACGGCTATGCCACACCTCAAATAAGCAGAGGAACGTCAAAGTGGGCATTCTTGCAAGTAAAGGGAACAGACCTTTCGGGAGGAGAAACGGATATTGTATCCATAGCCTCCGATACGGAGAAGATAGTAAGTGCAAGAACCAACTCTTCCACAGCCGAAGCACCAGCCTATGTAAACTTTCCCACACTGGGAGAGGTGGCTAAAAAGCAGTATAATTATACTATAGTAATAGATATGGATGCACAAATGGCTACGGTAACGGTAAACGACGAAGAAGTTACGGTACCCATACAGGCAAAGGATGTACACGCTGTATATTCCGTAACAGCCGTTTCCGCCGCAGACAGAAACCTTATAGTATCCACTCCCGTAGTGGGACTTATGAATGAGGGAAATTTAGAGGATATGCTCTTTGGAGATGCGGATCTTGACGGAATGTTGACATCCGCCGATGTTACCGAGCTTTTACAGTACGTGCTTACGGACGAGTATATGATAATACAAGGTAAAACAAAAGATTATGAGAAGTGGCTTGATGTAAATAAGGACGGCTCCCTTACCTCGGGAGATTGTACTCATATACTTCAAAAAACTCTTGATTCCACCTATGTTTTCCCCGTAGAGAAATAATTTGTATAAAAAAAGGAACTTCCATTCTTGTAGGAGTTCCTTTTTTTCTGAAAAATATGTATTTGTGCAAATTTGTGTATTGCTAAATCAAGCAAAGTATAGTATAATCAAGCTATAAAATTAAAAAAAATATACAATAATAACAATAAACATATTATTGTATATAGGAGAACAGGAGGTCTATTTATGGGATTAAAAGTTTTGTTTGTTTCTTCCGAGGTCTCACCCTATGCCAAAAGTGGTGGTTTAGGTGATGTGGCAGGCTCCCTTCCCAAGGCTCTTATGGATGCGGGCTGTGATGTGAGAGTTGTATTCCCCAAATACAGGACCATTAACAACGACTATCTTACAAGCTGTGAATATATAACATCCTTCGATACCACTCTTGATTGGAGGACTCAGAAGGTGGAGATATACCGACTTGTTACGGATGTACCCACCTATATGATAGGGAATGATTTCTACTTTAACAGAAGCGGCTACTACGGCTATGGGGATGATGACGAGAGATTTACGTTTTTCTCAAAAGCGGCTATAGAGTTTTTAAACTACATCGACTTTATACCCGATGTTATACATTGTAACGACTGGCAAACAGGGCCTCTGTGCCTCTACCTTAAGGACAGATACTCCCTTATAAAGGATTTTTCACACATCAAGACCTTATTTACGATACATAACCTGCAATATCAGGGTATGTTCACCCGCTCCGCTTTGAGGATGATGGAGCTTGACGATAACTACTATTTCACAAACGATAAGTTGGAATATTACAATATGGTAAGCTTTATGAAGGCAGGCCTTCTCTACAGCGATGCCATAAGCACCGTAAGCAGGACCTACGCCTATGAGGTACAAACGGGACAGTACGGCTACGGCCTTGACGGTGTGCTGAGATGCCGCAATGATGTGCTTTACGGTATCGTAAACGGTATAGACTACAGTGCCAATGATCCCGCCACAAACGATAAAATATATTGCAACTTCTCAAAAGACGACATTTCGGGAAAATACGAAAACAAGAGAAGGTTGCAGCAAGACTTGGGACTTCCTCAGAGAGATGACGTTCCGGTACTCGGGGTAATATCCCGTCTTGTGGATCAGAAGGGTATAAACCTTATACTTCAGGATGCCTATGAGCTTATAAACAGGGGCGTACAGTTGGTAATACTGGGTACGGGCGACTACCACTACGAAAATATGTTTAAAGACTTGGCATACAGATATCCCGAAAATGTAAGTGCCAATATACTTTTTGACAATACTCTTGCACAAAGGATATATGCAGGCAGTGATATGTTCCTTATGCCCTCCCTCTTTGAGCCCTGCGGTTTGGGTCAGCTTTTTGCCATGAGCTACGGCACAGTGCCCATTACAAGAACTACGGGCGGTCTTGTGGATACTGTACACACCTTCGACCCCGAAACGGGAGAAGGCAACGGCTTCCAGTTCCAAGATTATGACGGAGGCGGACTTCTTTGGGCGGTAGATGAGGCTCTTAAAGTCTACAACGACAAGCCACAATGGGCAAAAGTGGTGCAAAATGCCATAACAACCAGATTTTCATGGGAAAAGAGCGCAAAAGAATATATTGATGTATATCAAAGACTCGTAGAAGGCAGACAGCGCAGAAACTTCGAAACCGGAGAAGATATAACAGAAGAATAAAGGGGACCTCTAAAAAGTGCTATTGAAGTAAAATTGAGATATCTTGTTCGAGGACTGGGAAATGGCTCGAAGCCAATGTAGAGCATTGGTGAGAGACATTGACGACTAACCTTTGCAAGATAGCCAATTTTACAATTTATGAGTTTTTAGAGGTTCCCTAAATAAAAAATAGGGGGGTGTGAAATATCACACCCCCGGCAAAAATAAGATTTTTGCCGATAAACAGCCGTTCTGCGCGCCTCTTTAGGGAGGCACTTGCCCGTCTGCAAGGTATAAAAATAAAAAATTCGAAAAGGTTTCGATTTTTTTATTTTTTCCTCATTCG
>JAFSVK010000192.1 GCA_017444985.1 Bacillota bacterium | reverse complement strand
TAAAAACTCATAAATCGTAAAATTGGCTATCTTGCAAAGGTTAGTCGTCAATGTCTCTCACCAATGCTCTACATTGGCTTCGAGCCATTTCCCGGTCCTCGAACAAATATCTAAATTTTACTTCAATAGCACTTTTTAGAGCTCCCCTACAAGTGAAGAACTCTCTCTTTTATTTCTTCCGTTCTTCCCTGGTTCCAAAACTGTGTGCCTATGTAACCGCAGGTCCTTCTTGCCACATTCAAAGTATCTTGATCTGTGTTCCTGCAATTGGGACACTCCCATATAAGCTTGCCGTCATCTTCTATTATTTTTATCTCACCGCTGTAGCCACACTTTTGACAGTAGTCGCTCTTTGTGTTAAGCTCCGCATACATTATATTCTCATATATAAATTTTATAACGGAAATAACGGCGGGAATGTTGTTTTCCATATTTGGCACTTCCACATAGCTTACGGCACCGCCTGTGGAAAGAGCTTGAAAGCCCGATTCAAACTTAAGCTTTGAAAAAGCATCTATAGGCTCCGTAACGTGAACATGGTAGGAGTTTGTAATATACTTTTTATCCGTAACACCTTTTATGATACCGAACCTTCTTTGAAGGCACTTTGCAAATTTGTAGGTGGTACTTTCTATAGGGGAGCCGTAGATACTGAAGAAAATATTTGTTTCCTCCGTCCACCTTGCGCAAGCCTCATTCATGTGCTTCATTATCCTAAGGGCAAAGGGTGTTGCCTTAGGGTCGGTGTGGGATTTACCCGTCATATATTTTACACACTCGCAAAGTCCCGCATAGCCTAAGGATATGGTAGAGTAGCCACCGTAAAGAAGCTTATCTATCTTTTCACCTTTTTTAAGTCTTGCCAGTGCTCCAAACTGCCAAAGTATGGGGGCACAGTCGGACACCGTACCTTTAAGACGGTTATGTCTGCACATAAGAGCCTTTTTGCAAAGCTCCAACCTCTCATCCATGATCTCCCAAAATCTGTTGTAGTCGCCACCCGATGAAAGAGCCGCATCCACAAGATTTATAGTCACCACACCTTGATTAAATCTGCCGTAGAACTTGTAGTTGCCATTTTCGTCCTTCCAAGGATTGAGAGCACTTCTGCAACCCATTACGGGGAAGCAGTTACCCTCTTTAAGCTCCTTCATTTTCTTTTCCGAAATGTAGTCGGGCACCATCCTCTTTACGGTACACTTTGCCGCAAGCTCCGTAAGGTAGAAATACTTTCCCGCCTCATTTATATTGTCTTCTTCCAATACATATATAAGCTTCGGAAAGGCAGGAGTTATAACAGCTCCCGTTTCGTTTTTTACACCTTCCCGTCTTTGACGTAACATCTCCTCCATAATAAGGGCAAGGTCCTTCTTTTCCCTTTCGTCCTTTGCCTCGTTAAGGTACATAAATATAGTTAAAAAAGGAGCCTGTCCGTTGGTGGTCATAAGGGTTATTACCTGATACTGTATGGTCTGAACACCCTTTTCTATCTCTTTTAAAAGCCTCTTTTCAGCTACCTCTTTTATTTTTTCCTCCGTTGCGGTAGAGCCCAGCTCCTTTGCCTCCTGTTCCACATCCGCAAGTATTTTCTCCCTTGATACCTGTACAAAGGGAGCAAGGTGGGCAAGGGATATACTCTGTCCCCCGTACTGATTACTTGCTACCTGTGCTATTATCTGTGTGGCTATATTGCAGGCGGTGGAAAAGCTGTGGGGTTTTTCTATAAGTGTTTCGCTTATTACCGTACCGTTTTGAAGCATATCCTCAAGGTTTATAAGGTCGCAGTTGTGCATGTGCTGTGCAAAATAGTCCGCATCGTGGAAGTGTATTATACCTTCTTTGTCAGCCTCTACCACATCGGCGGGCAGAAGGAGCCTTCTTGAAATATCCTTACTTACCTCTCCTGCCATATAATCTCTCTGTACACTGTTTACGATAGGGTCCTTATTGGAGTTTTCCTGCAAGACCTCTTCGTTGTTACACTCTATGAGAGAGAGTATCCTTTCATCCGTGGTATTTGACTTTCTTACAAGGGAACGGGTAAATCTGTATCTTACATAGAGGCGTGCAATGTCAAAGGCACCCTTTGCCATTATCTGATCCTCTACCATATCCTGTATCTCTTCCACCGAAACAGACCTGTTCATTTTAGTACATTTGTACTCTATGTAGTCTGCTATCTCCTCTATTTCTTCTTTCGTAAGCATGGGCTTTATGGCGGCATTGTTAGCCTTTGTAACCGCAGCAACTATCTTTCCGCCGTCAAACTCCACCTCTGAACCGTTTCTTTTTATAATTCTCATATTTTTTTCCTCTTTAGTACAATATTTCTATGAATATTTTTTTTAAAACACCCGACTTCTTTTTAAGTTTCTTTTTAAGAGCCTTGTAAAACAATATCAGGTTTTCTTTTTCATTGCAGCCTTCTTCCGAGTAATAGGCTTTTAAAATACAGGGGTATATATTTTCTCCCCCTTCCGTTTGATAGATCGCATTTTTAAATCTTTCATCACTTACATCACACTTTGGGGAAAGTCCCGAAAATATCAGCATATCCCTCATTCCTTGGCACAACTTTAAAGCCTTTCTTTTTTTCAAAGGGAAAAGCAGATATTTTAAAGCTACAGAAAAAAGCAATACAGCCCCAAAAGGCAATAAGTATATAAGCCTGTTTTCTCCTTCATACTGTAGGCTCTCTTCTTCTGCCTCCTCTTCCTCTTCTTCATCATCCGTACCTTCAAAGGTACCTGCCGCAGCTGTCCTTATTCTCTTCCAGCCTCTTTCCTCCATAAGATTTGACAGATTTTCCTCGGAAAAGCCCGGGAAGGTGGCATGTATCACACCGCTTGCATCGGGGGTAACATCCACGGGTACCCAGCCGTATTCTTCCGTCAGTATCTCCACCCAGGAATGGGCATGTCTGTCGGTAAGAGTAGTCATATATGTGCCGTCGGGAGCATCGAGAAAGGTATTCGGCATTATGTGGTAGCCCGTAACATATCTTGCGGGTATACCGTTTACCCTGTATATAAGGGTAGCGGCAGAGGCATACTGCTCGCAGTAACCTCTGTGGTTCTCAAAGAGAAAGTATTCGTTTATATCATAATTTCCGTCTGCCTTCCCGGGCTCTAAAGTGTATATGGCATTGTCATTTAAAATATGCACTATATATGCCGTTACCTCTTTTGCGCCACTGTAAGGGCTTTTAAGAGCGGAAAGCCTTTCAAGACCATCCGAGGGATACTCGGTGTACACCTCTTTGGCTTTGGGTACATATTTTTCAAACACCCTTGCCGTCCACTCCTTTTCGGATGCCTCCTCCCAAGTGAAGTCTATATCCTTCATTTGGAAAAGTTTAAACACTCTGGCCTCGGAGCTTATAAGCTTATTTTTCCACTTGTATTCTTTTTTGCCGTAATAGGGTCTGCACACCTGTTCATCAAGTATGCCGCTTTTTTCTTCTTTTAGTTTTATGGCATTTGTTCTCTTTTTGTTTTCAAGGGTATCGTTTAAGGTAAAAAACTCGCTTTCTACCATAGGCTCCAACATATCCTCATACTTTTGCCAACCCTCTTCATAGGCTATACTTTTGTATATGGCATCGTCCGTATCTTCAAGCCATCTGCCGTTACTGTAGTCGCCCGAGGAAAAGTTTTTAAGATAAAGCACCTCTTCCGGAAGTTTATCCACATATATATCCATATACTTTTTATCCAGTATAACACTGTCGCCATCGCTTATATCCCCATGGAAAGGGTCTCTTCCCGTAATATCCCTTATAAGTTGCCCCGTTTTCTTATCCACATTTTTGGCAAACTTACTTGCAGGCTTTATATTATAAAGCACCGTCAGAGAGGAAAGCGCAAATATAAGTGCACAAAACACAAAGGCAAAGGCGAACTTCTCCCTGTTTTCCATAAAGGCACCGAAAATGTACGTCAGAAAAACAACAGCGGTCATGACCGATATTCTTACATCGTAAAAAGGCGAAAGTGTAAATACAAAAGAAAAAAGCAGAAATAAGATCACACCGCCTTTTTTAAAACTTGAAAAGAAGCTTACCGCCACAGCCGAAAAGCCACCCAAAAGCAAAAAGAAAAGCTCTGTACTCTCGGTATAGCCTTCCTTTCCTTCAAGGGCATTTTTAACATACAGATATTGGTGCTTTATAATATCTGTATAGGAATATATTACAGCAATAAAAAACAAGAGTGTTACCGACAAAACAAGCCAATATAAAAGCCTGTATTTTTGTTTTACACCATATAAAAACAAAGATATAAAAGCAACAGCCCCTATACAAAACCCACTTAAAGAAAGATTTTGCACATCGGAAAATATAAAAGGCAATACAAAGCTACCGCAAAGGAGCACCAAAAATTCCACCGTTTTATCAAAATATGCTTTTTTATCAAGGGGCAAAGATATCACCTTCATATTTGTCAAAATTCTTTGTTTTATACACGAACAATATAAACTCATCCGCCTCATGGAGGGATGTTACATTTTTTTGAAACACCTTTCCCCCAAGAACATAGTGCAAAGTTACCGCGCCGAATTTTAAAGCATAGTTTAAAGCGGAGTAGAGGCGTATAATATATTCTCTTTCCTTTACACGCTCTCCCCTTACCGCCATATCCGTTTTAAAGGCGGAAGAGTTTTCATACTCCTTTATCTGAAGCTCATCTTTTGAAGCGGTGGCATTCCAGTGTATATGCCTTAAAACATCCCCTCTTTCATAGGATCTGAGCTGTTTCACATCCCTTGTTTGCTCTCCGAAAACCGTGTTTGTGTTTTCTCCCCCCTTTTCCGAGGAAAAGGGCATATCCAAACTGAAGTTTTCATCCGCTACGGGTAAAAGGGCAATGCCTATATTTGTTTTGACCGTTTTTGAACGGGAAAATATACAAAAAATATCGTATATTTTTATTTTTTTTATATTCAGATCAACAATATTGCACTTATTTGATGTGAGGGAAAGCTTTAATACATTTTCCCCTCTCTTTATTTTAAAAGTCTCTTTGCCCTTTTTCCCATCAAAAACATAGTACACCTTTGCTATACTTTGAGGAAAAAGGCTTTTGATGTACAGCTTTACATTTACATCAAAGACACTTTCGCTTTTAGTGCAGATACTTTTTAAAGGGACCTCCGCTTTCACCCTCTGCACAAAAAGTATAATATGAGAAAGCAAAAGATACAAGGCAAGGGTTAGGCTTATTACCATAAGCCTGTAGCTATCGTTTACTCCCGCCGCAAAGAAGAAGCTGACAGTGACCCCTATATATATGAGGATCATTTCTTACTATCCTCCGCCACCTTTATACCTTCAACTATCTCTTTTAAAATATCATCTCCGGTCTTGTCTTCTATTTTGGCTGAGGCATTTGTGTAGAGCCTATGCTTTAAAACATAGGGCACCTGTTGTCTCACATCCTCGGGCGTTACAAAGTCTCTGCCATCTATGTAGGCGGCAGCCTTTGACATTTTCACCATATCCACCGTGGCTCTGGGGCTTGCCCCCGTATCCACATAGGCATGTTTTCTTGTGGCAGTCACGATATCGAGTATATATCTGTAAACATTTTCTTTGATATATACCTTTTCCACCTCTTCCCTGATTTTAAGAAGCTGCGGTATATCCGTAACAGCCTTAACATTTGAGCTTCTTGCACCCTCGGCTGTCTCCATGGCTACCTTCAGTTCACTTTCATAATCGGGGTAGCCTAAGGAGAGACTTATTGTAAATCTGTCTGTTTGAGATTCGGGTAGTTTCTGTGTGCCTACGCTTCCCAAAGGGTTTACAGTGGCTATTACAGAAAAAGGCAGGGGCAGTTTTCTTGTCTGCCCGTCTACCGTAACACTTTTTTCCTCCATAGCCTCCAAAAGTGCAGACTGTGTTTTGGGAGATGTTCTGTTAAGCTCGTCCGCAAGAAATATATTGCAGAACACAGTGCCTTCCCTATACTCAAAAGCCCCCTTTTCCCTGTTGTATACGGAAAAGCCCGTAATGTCGGAGGGCATAACATCGGGTGTGAACTGCACTCTTTTAAAACTTACTCCCATACTTTTGGCAAAGGCAAGAGCCATAGTGGTTTTACCCACTCCGGGTATATCTTCAAGAAGCACGTTTCCACCCGCTATAATAGCGGCGGCAATTTCTTTTACTTCCCTTTCTTTGCCAAGTATGGCAGAGTTTACTTCCTTTATGACCTCCAATAGTTTTTCCCGCATATTTTTCACTCCAATACATCCGAAAGTTTAAGATTTTTAACTTTTCTCATAACTATGGCATTTATGATCAAAGAAAAGAGCGCCGTTATACCCACCGATATTATCCATGCCACAGTATTAGGCTCTCTTGCCAACTGTAAGTCGGGTTTTTCAAGGCCTAAAATTATGGCTCTTGCCAGCACACAACCAAAGCCCACACCCATAAATATACCCATAAGAGTGGTTATAACAGACTCTCTTGAAAGATAGGCTACGGTCTGCTTAAGTGTAAAGCCGTTTATCCTCATTACCGCCAATTCCCTCTTCTTTTCGTTAAGGTACATATTTGCCAGATTTAAAAGCACCACAGATGCCATAAGAGCCGCAAGGAATATCATACCCGCTATAACGCTGTTAAGTATGGTGGAAACGGACATAAATATCTCTTTTTGAATATCCGCTCTTTCAAAGGACTTAAAGCCTTTTATCTCGGAAACTTCGTTATAAAGTGAGGTCTCGTCACTGCCCATAAGCTTTACAAAAAACATATTTTCCCTTGCGGGTATATCAAATACGCTCTCGTAGTATTTTTCACTCATAAACATGGGACGACCTATATAGTTATCAAAGATACCCGCTATCTTTACCTCATGCTCTCTTGCATTGGTGTCGTAAAGCTCCATGGTATCTCCCACTTTTACGCCGTAGACTTCGGCTATCCTCTTTTGTATAAGTACCCCTTCCTGCCAGCTGTCCTTATTTATAACGGGAGAACCCTTGGTATTTTTAAGGTTATAGTAGCTTTCAAGATCTTCGGGTTCTATAATATAAAACTCTGCCACATCGGTTTTGCCATTTATATTGTAGCTTATGTTTTGTTTAAGAAGGCTTGTGTACTCACAACCCTTAGCTTCCAATATTTTTTGTATGTTTTCTTTGGTGTTGTTGTCCATATCCCTGTTGAAGCTTATGTTATCATCGTAGGTCATTATTTTTTCATACTGCCTTACCATAACGCTGTCAACGGAAAATTTCAATGTAAAGCCTATTACCAAAAGAGCGCAACATCCCGCTATACTTACAGAGGTCACAGCTATTCTTTTGGGGTCGCTCAGCATATTTCTGAGTATGAGCCTTGAATACACACTGCCAAAACTTGAAGCCTTTCCCTTAAATACCGCAGGTACCTTTTCCTTCATAAGGGTGACCGCCTCTGTTTTTAAAAGTTTAAAGCAGGCGGCAGCCGTGGCAAGTATGCCCAAAGTTACGGAAAATACCAATGCTATAACGGTAACGGAGCTTATTACAACAGGTGCCGCCTCCCCGAAGGTGAAGGTACCCGCATAGCCTTTAAGTATAGCTTTTTGCATTGCAAAGTAGGCTATTGCTATACCGCATACCACACCTATAAAGCAGGCGGAGGCACCAAAGACCAAATATTTTTTAAATATCTCGCTTTTGAAAAAGCCCAGAGCCTTTGCCGTACCTATCAACTTTCTTTGTTCGTCTACCTGTCTTCCTATGGTAGCATAGCAGACCATAGCCGCCACCACCACAAACAAAAGTGCAAATGTCCTTCCAAGCTTTCCCAGATTGCCCGCATTAAGATCCAAATTTAAATATCCCATATTACTGTTTATATTAAACTCGAACCAACGTACCTTTTCCACATT
Source organism: Bacillota bacterium (assembly GCA_017444985.1). Lineage (GTDB taxonomy): Bacteria > Bacillota > Clostridia > Lachnospirales > CAG-274 > UBA3680. The sequence goes on along the minus strand of JAFSVK010000192.1, from coordinate 6,653 downwards.
TTCAAGCTGTTGTTTCTTTAAGGAAAGCTCGCTCTCTGCCTTTTCGTACTCATTTTGCCCTGCGATATACTCCATTTGCTTCTCTTCGTATTCCTTTTGGGCCTCTTCGTACTCCGTTTGTGCGCTTTTGTACTTTTCTTCGCCTTGCTCATACAACTCTAAGCCCTTATCGTACTCGGCTTTTTTGGCATCGTACTCTGCCTTGTTTTTGTTGTACTCTGCCTCTTTTTCGTCGTATTTGGCTTTAGACTCGTTATACTCTTTTTCACTTTTATCAAAAAGTGCTTTTTTCTCCTCGTACACCTTAAGAGCGGCTTGATACTCCGCATTGCCCTGCTCATACTTTTGGTTTTCTTGGTCATACTGACCTTGAGCCGCCTCTATGAGAGCCCTTACGGTACTTGCATTTTTGTTGTCGTTTTTATACTGCTCATATCTTGCTCTGTAACCCGCTATTTTTTCTGCTGCGGCATCTAATTTTTCTTTGGCTGCACCTAAGAGAAGCCTTTTTTCTTCCAACTCTTCTTGGCCCGCTTGAAGCTGTGGCCTTGCCTCATCCAGCTCCTTTCGAGCCCGATCCAGCTTTTCCTTCGACTCATCAAGAGTCTGTCTGCCGCTTTGGAGTTGCTCTGCGGCAGAGTCTAAAAGCTTTTTGTTTTCTTCCAATTCCTTTTTTGAACTGTCAAGCTTTTCTCTGTTGCTTTCGATCTCCCCCTTGGCATTTTCAAGTTCTTTTTGACCCTCTTCCAATTTTTTTGCGGAAGAGTCAAGTTCTTCTTTTGCCGAAAGGAGCATATCGTCTTTTTCGGAAACTATAGTCTTTATCCTCTCTTCTATCTCCTTATCCCTCATTTCCGCAAGCTTAAGCGATAAGTCGTTGAGAGGATCTTCCACCTTTGACACCTTACCCATATACCTTTTTGAGAACACATTTCTTGTCTTGTCCTCATCAAGGCGAAGTATGATCTTGGTAAAATATTTTTCCTTGGAGTCGGGGTCGAAATCATCCTTCATATCAAAGGCTTCTTCACACAACTCCACCGTGGGAGGGATGTAGGCGGCATCTTTTATATGGTCGGAATATCTTATTATACCTACTACCGTAAAAGCATCTCTTTTAAGGAATTTGGCATTTTCACCGCTTTCGGAATGAAGATAAAACCTATCCGTAAGAGATAGCCCCATTTTTTCCGCAAGGCTTGACTCTATGGCACATTCATTCTCCTCTTCGGGTAGCCTTCCCTCCAAAACATCGGGTATATTCAGCCTTTGTGTTACCGATACCACATTTACATCCACATGTATTTTATCCTTGTCTGCCTGGGCTGTAGTGGAATACACACCCTCCGCATCCAGCACACCCTCAACACCTATTACCGCATCTATATCCCTCTGTGTTACCCCGAGGGTAGCTATCATTTCGATATCTTGATAAGCATGGTCGTTGTAGAAAGCATTTCCCGCACTTTTAAGGGCAGCGGAGGCGTAATTTATACCCAAATAGCTTGTAGTACCAAGCATTATAACAAGCAGCACGGAAAAAAAAGAAACTTTTTGTTTTATAATATTTCTGATGGCATCTTTACGCTGTGTTTTTTTCAATTTTATATCTCCCGTGTATTACCATTCCTACCATTCCAACTCTTTTGCGCTTAAAGGATTCAGATTGTATTTTATACTTGCCACTTTGCCACCTTTAAGTTTTATAACTCTGTCTGCCATTTTGGCTATCTCCACATTGTGAGTTATCATAACTACTGTGGTCTTTCCGTCTTTAACTATCTTTTCTATAACTTCCAATACCTCTTTGCCCGTTACAAAATCAAGTGCCGCCGTAGGCTCATCCGCAAGTATTATCTTAGGTCTTTTTACAATGGCTCTTGCTATGGATACCCTCTGTTGCTGTCCCCCGGACATTTGTGAGGGAAAGTTATTTGCCCTCTCCGTAAGCCCTACCATAGCCACCGCCTCGGAACTGTCCATGGAGTTTTGGGTAAGCTCCGCTATAAACTCCACATTTTCCTTTGCGGTAAGATTTGGCATAAGGTTGTAGGATTGGAATATAAAACCCACATAGTCTCTTCTGTACTTTGTAAGCTGCGTTTCATCGGGGTTGGAATAGTCCTTCCCCTCTACTTCGAACACTCCGCTTGTGAGAAAATCCATACCGCCTATTATGTTCAGCATAGTAGATTTACCGCAACCGCTTTCACCTAATACCACAAGAAACTCGTTTTCGTATATATCTAAATTTATACCCTTTAACACCTGCAGTACGGTGTCGCCTACTTTAAATTCCTTTTTAACGTCTCTCAAGGATATTATAGGCTTTTTCTTAAGTGGAAATGCAGGTTTAAAACCCTTTTCTTCCACCGTCATGGCGGTGATGGTCACGCACCTTTTAACAAGGGTAACATCACTCTCATCAAAGTCTCCGTCTTTCTTGCCCGCAATCTGAAGTACCCCAAAGCACTTTTCCCCTGCGATCATAGGTACGCAAAGGATATTTTCCGCAGATATGCCCGTTTCCTCATATATACTTTCTTTTAAAATATCATTTTCTTTTACCTTATTTTCGAGGAACTCCTTTTTCTCCTTAAAGGACTTTCCCACAGCCCCCTCACTGCTTTTAAGCCCAATACCTAAGGTGTCACTCTCACCAACATGAGCTATGACTACAAGCTTGTCTTCCTCTTCGTTTAAAAACCATAAATTACCGGATACGCACTCAAGTGTCCTCGTTACTATCTCAAGCACAGCCGAAAGTGCAACATCGATTTTTTCCAGATCCCATAGGTCTTCCGTTACAGACCAAATGGCTTGTATAAATTTTTCTTTTTTATTCATAATATCTATCCTTCACAAAATACTGTGTTTGTAAAAATATTTTACCATAAATATAGTGAAATAGCAACTTAAGTGTTTTTTTTAACAAAAAAGTTACCTCAAAAAAAACTGCTATTGAATCGATTTTCTTACAAATCATATCCAAAGTAGATTTCTCGGAATCAAAGGTTTCAACCGCCGTGGACTCTATCTTATTAACAAGACCTATGTCGAAAACGAAAAAGTGTCACCTCCGGTGACACAATTAAGTTGGACGAACCAACAAAGGCTGTGAAAAAACACATTTTGTTTTTCACAGCCCTATTTTTTATGCTAAATGACCTTTTTCTGTTATTACTTTTATAACGTCGTCTACGTACTTTTCGCAGATCTCATCGGTCTCGGCTTCTACCATTACTCTTATAACAGGCTCTGTACCGCTTTCACGCACAAGTATTCTTCCCGTATCGCCTAAAGCCTGAGCTACATTCTCTACGGCTTTTTTTACATCGGGGTCGTTTTGAGCGTCGGGTTTGCTCTTTACTCTTACGTTTTTAAGAACCTGAGGATAGAATACTACGGGAGCAGCCAACTCCGAAAGAGGCTTTTCCTTTGCAAGCATTACTTCCATTATCTTTAAGCTTGTAAGTATACCGTCTCCTGTGGTCTCATACTTAAGGAAAATGGTGTGTCCGCTTTGCTCACCGCCTATACGGTTGCCTGTCTGCACCATATTTTCATATACGTACTTATCGCCTACTTTGGTCTTTTCGTACTCTATGCCCACCTTATCAAGTGCCTTGTATAAGCCGAAGTTACTCATAACGGTGGTAACCACCTTGTTATTGAGAAGCTTTTCTCTTTCCTTCATGTAAAGGCCGTAGATATAAAGCACATGGTCACCCGTAACGATGTTGCCCTTTTCGTCTACCGCAAGACAACGGTCTGCATCGCCATCGTAGGCAAAGCCTACATCAAGGCCGTTATCCACAACAAACTTTTGAAGATGCTCGATATGGGTAGAACCGCAGTTCGTATTTATGTTGTAACCATCGGGCTCCGCATTCATAACATAGGTTTTGGCACCTAAGGAGTCAAATACGGACTTAGCTATCTGCCAAGCCGCACCGTTGGCACAGTCAAGACCTACCTTCACATTTTTGAAACTGTACTTGCTCATAGATATAAGGTGACCTATATAACGGTTTCTGCCTGCGGCATAGTCTACCGTTCTACCTATTTCTTCTCTTTGAGAAATAGGCACATCCACCTTGCCGTCTATAAAATCTTCTATTTTGAGTATAGTCTCTTCATCCATCTTTTCGCCGTTGCCGTTGAAAAGCTTTATGCCGTTATCGTAAAAAGGATTGTGAGATGCGGATATCATTATACCGCAGTCAAAATCGTCAACTCTTGTGATGTATGCCACGGAAGGAGTGGTGGTAACGTGCATGATGTAGGCATCCGCACCGCTTGCCATAAGTCCCGTACAAAGTGCATACTCAAACATATAGGAGCTTCTTCTTGTGTCTTTTCCTATAACTATTTTAGCCTTCTTGTTCTGATTTTTACCGTAGTACCAACCAAGGTAACGACCTATCTGTATAGCGTGTTCAAAGTTAAGGTTTTTGTTTGCCTCACCTCTGAAACCGTCTGTTCCGAAATATTTACCCATTATCTTTCCTCCTTGTGGATTATCTCGCCGTTGTCTTTCCAAATGCTGTTCTCGGGAACAACACCTCTTACACAGGAGGTAGGATATACATTTGAATGACGGCCTATTACGGTACCGGGATTACAAACAGCGTTGCAACCCACCTCAACATAGTCACCGAGCATAGCACCGAATTTCTTTATGCCCGTTTCAAGGTGTTCCGTACCGTTATGTACTATAACAAGCTTTTTATCACTCTTAACATTGCTTGTGATACTGCCTGCACCCATGTGGCTGTAATAACCCAGTATGGAGTCTCCCACATAGTTGTAGTGAGGAGTCTGTACATGGTCGAAAAGTATAACATTTTTTAATTCTACGGAGTTACCCACAACACAGTCCGCACCCACAAGCGCCGAACCTCTTATAAAAGCACCGTGGCGAACCTCGGTGTTCGGTCCTATAATACAGGGTGCTCCAAGGTATGCCGAAGGAAATACGGTTGCACTCTTGTGTACCCATACATTCTTTTCTCTTTCCTCGTACTCCGAAGGGTCCAATGTGGGACCAAGTTCAAGTATAAAATCTTTTATACCCTTTAAAGCTTCCCAAGGATAGGTGAATTTTTTGAGATAGTCGGAGGCTAAAGTATGTTCAAGATCGTAAAGATCGGAAATAGTGTACATTAAAGTCTTTCTCCCTTCTCTATATCAAGAAAATACTTGTAGGTATCTACCGTAAGTTCACCGCAAGCCGCCTCATCACAAGCTATAATTGAAGCATTGTGTTGCTGAAGAGCGGAACAGGTCCACTTGTGACTTACACTACCCTCTACCGTTGCCGCAAGAGCTCTTGCTTTGTTGTGTCCGTTTATAAGTATAAGCACTTCTTTCGAGTCAAATACGGTACCAACACCTACGGAAAGAGCCTGTGAAGGTACTTTTTCGGGGTCGTTGCCGAAGAAACGGCTGTTTACTATTCTTGTGTCGCTTGTAAGGTTGCGCACGCCCGTTCTTGAAGCAAGAGATGTAAAAGGTTCGTTAAAGGCAATATGTCCGTCAACACCTATACCACCCATAAAAAGATCTATACCGCCGTAGCTTGCTATCTTCTCCTCGTATGCCGCACACTCCCCTTCGGGATCCTTTGTCATACCGTTTAATATATTTATGTTTTCCTTCTTCATATCCACAAGGTGGTTAAAGAAGTTGTCATGCATAAAATACCAGTAGCTCTGATCGTGGTCGTGATCGAGGCCTAAGTACTCATCCATATTGAATGTAACAACATTGGCAAAGCTAAGCTCTCCCGCCTTGTTCATTCTTGCCAATTCTTTATATACACCTATAGGACTTGAACCTGTGGGAAGTCCCAATACAAAAGGTCTGTCTTCCTTGTGATTTTTTATCTTTTGAGCTATATAATTTGCAGCCCACTTACACATATTATCGTAATTTTCCTGTATTACAACTCTCATTTTTTCTCTCTCTTTCTGTATACTTGATTGCCTTATAGGGGCAGACATTACGGATGTAGGGAATACTCTGTTACGGTTTTTATTCCGCTTTTTATTATTCCCCTCGGTGCATCCCTCTTATAAGGCACTTTCACCGTGACGGCATCCGCCGAATATTTCGATAACCGCCATACCTCGTCACCCATATTTTAAGGGCCCGGCGCTAACAAAGCCTCTTCTTCCTCCCGAGTCTTTGCTTTAAATAAAAATAATAAGACAATTCACTGTTTGTCCCGTATCTGCCGAAATAAGTATAACACTTGACAGCCTCTCTGTCAATATTCCCCTTAAAAATCCCCTTATCCAAATTTTTTGATTTTCTGTGATTTTTTTCTTGTACTGTTAGGTGATTGGGTATACCCCCAAAAAGAGGCGAGATCTGAATTATTCAGTGTTTCCTTGGTCTTTCAGTCGAGGCTTTGGCTAAGTTGCGGTGTTTGCAAGGGAATTTATTATTTATACATTGTCTAAAATACAGTAGTTCATTAAAAAAAGGGGCTGTGAAAAAACAAAATGTTGTGCCGACCCCAAAAAGTTAGACCAAAAATCTAACTTTTGGAGGTCGGTATTTTTATGGCAAAACACACTTTTGAGTTTAAGAAAAAAATAGTTTTAGAATACTTGGAAGGAAAAGGCGGTACGCCGTATCTCTCCAAG
>JAFSVK010000191.1 GCA_017444985.1 Bacillota bacterium | reverse complement strand
GCCGCCGCACACTTTGGCACTTTTGTCAAGTGCTTTTTTGAAATTTTAATATTTTTTACATAAAAAAAGTTTTAGACCCTTTTGGAATCTAAAACTTAAATTCTTAACTTAATGACATTGAATGGGCACCTCTAAAAAGTCATAAATCGTAAAATCAGCTATCTTGTCCGATTACGTCGTCAATGTCTCTCACCAATGCTCTACATTGGCTTCGAGCCATTTCCCGGTCCTCGAACAAGCTATCTCAATTTTACTTCAATAGCACTTTTTAGAGGTGCCCCAATAATTTCAAAGCCCCTTATCATGGAAAATCTCCTTTAATATTTATTTCTTTCCCGACCGAGGAATCGGTTTTTGTGTTTTATCATGTTTATAGACTTTTTCTCTTATTCGAAAGCTATATCACAGCCTGGGATCTACGGGCTCGCTTTCCAATGCCGGCACACCGAAGGAACACTCGTGTACTCTGTAAAGAGGTTCATTTTTTACAAACCTGTGAAGGGACTCCATTCCCAAGGAAAACTCCTTAAGAGTTAATCACCGTTATAATAGCCTTTTTCGCTCATAGTTGCCCAAAGTGAATACATTTCTTTGTAATGTTTTTTTATAAATTTTCTTATTGTAGCTATTTCATGCTCTTTTAATTGTCCCCTATTTTCGACTGTGGTGTCTCCGTTTTTCATTACAAAGAATTTACCGGATCCTGTCTCGGTAAGCTTTTTATCGCTTGCATGTGCGTGCATAGCTTCTACCGTACAGTGGGAAGTGAAATACAAATAATATCCGGCAATTTTAAATTCGTAATACTTAGGCATATAGATCCTCCATTAATTCTTTGTCGGATAAATAATATTCTTGAACGATACAAAGTTCTATATCATCCATGTTAGTTTCGATCATTTCACCGTTTATATCTAAAACTGCCGCTGATTTAGGGTTATTTAAATTTAACACCTGTATTTCTTCACCGTTTTTTTTAAAGGCATATCCCGATATTATCATATCCGCTTCATCGGCTATTCTTTTTAATTCTATATCACTCATTTTTAATTTTGACCTCCTCTATATCCTTCAAAAAACTATCCTTATCCATATATAAATTTTCAAGTATGGGTGTAAGGTCGATATATTCTTCCAATTCCCCCATTTTGTCATAATCGGCTATCACTTCTATATAACCATCATCCCAAAGCAATACCTTTTTAAAGGATTTAAGTGCTTTTGACACCTTAAATCTTATACACCTACCTCCATACTCAAACACAGCCACATCGCCTACATTTCCCAATAAAGCCGTATTATTCATATTTTCACTCCTTTAAATGTTCTCCTTTATCAATTAAACTGTCTATATCTTTAAAGGCGTTTTCCATAGCTTCTGTATGGTATCCCCAAAAGCCCGAATATATTTCTTCCGTAATATTCTTTTCGTCCCATATTTTCAGTATTGACTGTGAACTTTTTCCCTTGTATTCCGCATAACATTCAAGCAGATACACAAAAAAATCTTTTTCTTCGTCTATAACAGCTCTTCCCGACATCTTATTCACCTCTTATATATACCGAATTTCTCGGGTCTCCCGTTACCTTTTCCGCTTCCCATATATCAAAAACGGCTCCCGCACCGAAGCTGTAAAAGCCTTGTTCTTCATTTTCAAGCATTTTATAGGTTTTTGAAAATATGAAACTTCTCAACGCCGTAAAAAAATCATATCCGTATTTTTCACATATCATCCGTATAACATAGGTATCATAAAATTCCAAAATGTCCGCATCAAGTCTTTTCATTGTTTTCCTCCATCGTTATATATTTCAGTGTTTTTAACGCTTTTGCTGTTTTAAATACATATTGATCTTTTAATTTTTCACTTTTTAACAATTTTATAGCTATATCGGCATCAAAACGGTCTTTAATATAGTCGTTTATGGTTCTTATGGTTGGCTCGTTTGCCACGGGACCTATAACTATATCATAGTCATCGGCGACATTGATTTTCTGCCTGTTTTGAGATACATAATCAAGCCATTCAATATTTGCCGAATCAAAGTATTGTATTTTCAATTCTTTTTCCGCTTTATCTCTATCAAATTCATATATATTAACGGTTTCTTTTCCGCTTTCTTGATTTAGAGTTTTCCTTCTTGCCCATTTTGTGGCTTGTTCAAGATCGCTTGTAAGATAAAATCCCACACCAAAGTCAAGTAATCTTCTGCCTTTGATTATTGTCGGTTTTTTAACTTCCACATTACTGCCGTGATAAAGTATCATAAATAAACGCTCCTCGTTGGAAAATTTAACCTATGAAATAAATATACCGCATCAATAGGATATAGATATATCTATGGCAATTATAACAGACTAAGCCTTTAAGTACAATATATTTTGCGCAAATAGTCGCAATATCTTATGGGCACCTCTAAAAACTCATAAATCGTAAAATTGGCTATCTTGCCCGAGTACGTCGTCAATGTCTCTCACCAATGCTCTACATTGGCTTCGAGCCATTTCCTAGTCCTCGAACAAGCTATCTCAATTTTACTTCAAT
>JAFSVK010000190.1 GCA_017444985.1 Bacillota bacterium | reverse complement strand
TGCTATTGAAGTAAAATTGAGATAGCTTGTTCGAGGACTAGGAAATGTCTCGAAGCCAATGTAGAGCATTGGTGAGAGACATTGACGACGTACTCGGGCAAGATAGCCAATTTTACGATTTATGACTTTTTAGAGGTGCCCTAAAAGCAAACTGCCTTCCGGTTATTTAACAGAAGCTAATATTGAAAGCATTATTAACGCAATGAAAAAATAGTAAACTAACTACAAACCTTTGAAAGGGGGATACTTAATGAAAAGTATGAAAAGACAACTTGGGATCTTGTTTGCGGCTGTGACGGTCATTATGATGAGTAAGGCGGTATTTGCCTTAACGGGTAACGGAACGGAAAGCTCGCCTTATGTCGTAAGCTCTTTTAGTGATATAAAGTCTGCATTTGCAAACGGTGGCTATGTAAAACTGGGCAAGGATATTACAACAGACGGTTCTACCCTTGTTATTGAAAAGGATGTGAGCTTGGAACTTGACGGACATAAACTGAAAAGCACGGAGTATACGGGCAGTTACAATCTTATAAGTTTAAAAAACGGCACATTTACGGTAAATGACAGTGTGGGAAACGGCGGTATAGCGGCTGACGGAAATTTTTACGGTATATACACCTACGGCGGAAAATTTATTTTAAACAGCGGTGCCGTCACTACCGATTACTATAACGCAACTGCATTGGTAACTTCAAGTGATACCGTTATTAACGGTGGAGAAGTAGATTCCATACGTATCATTCCCGAGGGAAAGACGGTTATAAACAACGGAAAGTTCGGTTATATAGCGATCCCCTCGGCAACATACGGCCCTGCCGCTCTTTTGTTTAGAAACGGCGAAGTGGATGATATTTATTTTTTCGGAAACGATATCAACAAGGATACCGCAATAATAAATGCCACAGTAAACAAAAGTATATGTATACCCGCATCCAGTGCAAAATTTACACTTTACGGCGTGATATCAAGGTCTTCTTCCGTAAAGATAGACGGCGTAAGTGTAAGTACGGAAACAAGAGAGCTTAAAGCGGGGGACGGACCTATCATTATAAAGTCTATGTACGATACGGTAATTGATGATATTTCTTTAAATATCACGGCACCTCATGGTGGCAAGACTCCCGATTTTCTTCCTACAATAGATCAAAGCGATGCTCTTGAACTCTTTTCGGGACAAGCCGTAAAATGGTATGAAAACGGCACCGAAATGGGTCAGAGCGATACTTTTAAGCCGGGAAATACTTACAGCGTGTCCATACCCGTAAAAGCAAGATCAAAGCATGCAATATTAAGGGTGGCGGCAAGATATCCCATTTCCGTTACGGTAAACGGCGATACAGCCTCGGTAACGAATATATTCAACCAAGTTCCTTGGGAGGTGGTGGAGATCACCTATGATTTCGGCACCCTTGAAAAGACCGTGCTAAACCATATTGATGTAAGTATACAAGAACCTGCGGCAGGCATTGCACCACCCTATACGGCAGATGTCAGCGAGGGCTGTTTGCTTTTTGCCGACCTTGGTGGCACAAGTCTTTACAACGGCATTTCTTGGTATGACCTTAACGATGAGAGATATCTCACACCATCGGATGTAATGGTAGCAGGTCGCGAATATCGCCTTGAGCTTTATGTCAAACCCGATGAATATTCCGCCTTCGATATTAAAACAGCTACCATCAACGGTAAAACTGTCGATTTCTACGGCAGCTCCAGAATGGGTTATGTTGTAGATGTTTTTAAATTACCCATATACGGTGATGTAAACGGAGATAAGAGCGTAGACTCCAAAGATGCTTCCCTCATCTTGCAACACACCAGCGGTATAGCAACTCTAAGCGGTGATGCCCTTAAGGCAGGAGATGTAAATAAAGACGGCAATGTAGATTCTAAGGATGCCTCGGTAATATTGCAGTATACTTCGGGTATTATATCGAAGCTCTGATATTTTTAGAATAACCGTAAAATATGATCGGCTGTGAAAAGTTGTACTTTTCACAGCCGATTTTTGGGGTGTAAATAATAATTTATCGACCCCAAAGCTAAAATCAAATACCATCTGTTCACCCTTGTATTCAAATTTTTTACGACCCTCCATTGATAATATATTGTTGATTTATTATATTCTTTGTTATATAATATATAATAACTATATAAAAGGTGTTTAAACACCTACCCCATTTACAGCACACAAGGGGGGATATAATGAGCTTTGACAATTTTCAAAATATAATATCTCTTATTTGTACCGTAATAGGGCTTTTGTACTGTGTTTTTAAGTTTATAGAAACACCTAAGCGCGGTTACAGGGTCCTTATTGCCTTTTTTCTTGCGGATTTTTTAAGTGAATATTACCGCACCATATATGAGCTGCTTATGCATGCGGATCCCAATATATCGGGATTTATAACATATTTGGGGTGGAATATCGGCTACTTTTTCCTGTTTTTGGCTATACTTTCCCTGCGTAGAGAGGGGGCTAAAAAGTTTTTCTCTCCACTGATGCTTTTGCCTCTTATTGTAAACATACCTCAGTTTTTACTATACATAAGGCATGAGAGCTTTTTAAACAGTCTTTGGAAGGTGGGTGTCACCACTGCCACTATGGTACTGTGTTTGCAGGAAATAGCATATTACCGAAAGAAGAAGGAAGACCAAAAGGTATTTCCTTGGTTTTCTGTGTTTCTTCTTATATATCTTTTTGTAAACTACGGAATGTGGACGGTTTCCTGCTTTACATGGAAGAGCGAGGTTTTAGACCCGTATTTCTATCTTACCCTCATTGCCTCGGCTCTTAAAATACCTCTTGTATTCGGTGTGAAAAAATTTTACTCCATTGTAGAGGGCAAGAAAGAAGAAAAGAGCGCTTCCGTACTTAGGTTTCAAATGCTTTTGCAGGCAATAGTATCTCTTGTGACGGTGGGTATATGCTTTGCGGGAGTATTTCTTGCAGTCGCCATAAAAAACTCCATAGAAAAGGAAAACGGCATATTTAAAGACGACCTGCAGATCGTTATATATTTGTTTGTAACTTCCTTTATACTTATATTTTTGGTGCTTATAATGCTCCATGTTTTTACCACTCGCTATAAACGTCTCATGGATTTCGGTAAAAATTTGAGCGAGGGTAAACGCAGCTGGCTAAACTTTATATTTACCATCGTGGTCACGCTGGCACTTATGGTGTTCTCGGTGATATATAACGGTGTGGTACTGTATAATGTTTCGGTACTTAGCGTGTACGAAAACGGAACGGAGGAGATCGAGACCACCGCCACAGAGCTTGAAAATTACCTTAGTGTAGCTTCTACCACTCTGCGCATAGAAGCGGACAGCGTGGAGCTTTTGGTAAGGAATGGCAAGCCTATGGAAGAGATCATAAGGTTTATAGAAGACCAAACCGTTATGCAGGCGGAGCAGTTTGATGAAAATTTTACGGGAATATACGCCTACATAAACGGAGAATATTTAGACGGTCAGGGATGGGTGCCTCCCGAGGATTACGACCCTACGGATAGAGATTGGTACAAAACAGCTGTAGTCGCCAAGGGGGATATAGTTATAGTTTCTCCCTATGTGGATGCACAAACGGGCGATGTGGTGGTGACCATAGCCAAAAGACTTTCCGACACGGGAAAAGGCGACAAGCTTCAAAACGTAGTTTGTCTTGACGTTACCGTAAATCGCATACAGGAAATTGCAAAGGTAATGGAGATAGGTAAAAAAAGCTATGGTATGGTAGTAAATACCGACGGCTTTATCATTGCCCACAGCAAAGAAGAGTACAACGGCGAATATTTGGACGATGTTTATAAAGACGAACTTTTAAAGGATATCACTTCTGCGGAGAATAGCAGGAAAGATACAAAAATAAATAACGAAAACTGTACGATCTTCGTATCTCCCGTTATGGAACAGTGGTATGCGGTGATCGTGGTTGAAAATACACAGCTTTTTGAAGATACCTACTTGCAACTCGGCATAAACATTATGGTTTCCCTCATAACATTCTGCCTTATATCATTTTTCTACTATGTAGGATATAAAAACGAGCAGTTCTACGGCAAGAGAGTGGAAGAACTGAACTTACAGGTGGTAGGAGCACTTGCGGCGGCAATAGATGCCAAGGACAACTACACCAACGGTCATTCTTCAAGGGTGGCAAAGTACGCGGAAATGATAGCGGCACGCACGGGTTACTCACAAGAAGACCAAGACAGCATTTACATGATGGGACTTTTGCACGATGTAGGAAAAATAGGTGTGCCCGATGAGGTCATAAACAAGCCCTCCAAGCTTACGGATGAAGAATTTGAGTATATCAAAAAGCATCCCGTAATAGGTGGAAGCATCCTGGGTAGTATAAAGGAAAGACCTAAACTTGCCGAGGTGGCAAGGTGGCACCACGAACGCTACGGCGGAGGTGGCTATCCCGACGGCATATCCAAAGAGGATATACCCGAGGAGGCAAGGATAGTGGCTGTGGCAGATGCCTATGATGCCATGACCAGCAGAAGAAGCTACCGTGATGTTATGCCTCAGGAAAAGGTATACGAGCAGATCAAAAACGGCATGGGCACACAGTTCGACCCGAAGTATGCGGAGGCTATGCTAAAGATGATAGAAGAAGATACGGAATACAATATGCGGGAAAAAACCGAGGAAAAGAAAGAGTGAGGGGCTGTTTACAGCCCCTTAAGGAGTTAATACCGATTATTGTAGAAAACTGTAGATTAAAGGGCACCTCTAAAAACTCATAAATCGTAAAATTGGCTATCTTGCAAAGGTTAGTCGTCAATGTCTCTCACCAATGCTCTACATTGGCTTCGAGCCATTTCCCGGTCCTCGAACAAGCTATCTCAATTTTACTTCAATAGCACTTT
>JAFSVK010000189.1 GCA_017444985.1 Bacillota bacterium | reverse complement strand
GAAGTAAAATTGAGATAGCTTGTTCGAGGACTAGGAAATGGCTCGAAGCCAATGTAGAGCATTGGTGAGAGACATTGACGACGTACTCGGGCAAGATAGCCAATTTTACGATTTATGAGTTTTTAGAGGTGCCCTAAATAAAAAGTCAATACTCAGCCCTATATACATACTATCGAATTACCCTGATAGCATATAGTTTTTTTGTTAATAAAAAGTTTACAAAATGGATTTTAGGGAAATTGCACAATAATATAAGGCATTTTAATTTTTTGACGGTGTAGATATTGTGTATAAGCTTAAAAAGTTAAGTTATTGTCATATCAAATAGTGATATTGCATAAAAATCGAGAGATTTTTTTGGAAAATTAAACATATACATAAAAATAATTTTTTACTATAATGCCTCTCGTGTGGTTTAAACACATTTTATCGCAATGTTTGCGATGCAGTTAAGCTTGTATTCGAGTATTACCCTCGCATATTCGCTTGACACAATAATGGGGTACGCCCCGAAAATTTGAGGAGGTTTAAAAATGAAATCCAGGGCAAAGAGATTTCTTGGTGGACTTATGGCATCCGTTATGACACTGTCCACCGTCACTGCAACTACACTTATGCTCCCTATAGCTACGGTGCAGGCTGCATCCGTAACAATAAGTGAGGCAAGCGGCTGGTATGAATCCGCTTATGTAAAGTGGTCATCTTTCAGCGGTGCTGCGGGATATGCGGTATACGTTAAAAAGTCAAGCGGTTCCTACACACAACTTGACAACCAGCTTATAAGAAGCTACGGTTCTTACTGGAGAGCCGATGCTGTGGGACTTTCATCGGGTTCCTACAGTATGAGAGTAGATGCCCTTGATAAGAGCGGAAATGTTATAGCATCTGCGGAAAAGAGCGGACTTAGCGTATCAAGCTTCGATCGTTCGGGCTCTGCCTTTTCGTCAAGCTCCCAATACGGCAGTGCTTCGGGTGCATATAACAGCGACGGTACCTTGAAATCAAATGCTCAGGTTATATACATAACAGCTGATACCGCTAAAACCGTTACAGCGGATGTGGTAACAAGTTCAAAGGGAACCACCACTACCTGTACGGGTTTTCAGGGTATTATAAACGGCCTTCAAAAAGGCTATGAAACAAGACCTTTCGACTTCAGAATAGTAGGTCTTGTAGATGCTGATGATATGGATGCTTTCGGCTCTTCCGCCGAGGGTCTTCAGATAAAGGGTAAGGCTGCTTACAGCAACTTGAACCTTACAATAGAGGGTATAGGCGAGGATGCTACCATAAAGAATTTCGGTATCCTTGTAAGAAATGCGGCAAATGTAGAGATAAGAAACTTCGCTATAATGCTTTGCATGGATGATGCCCTTTCTCTTGATACAAACAACTGTAATATATGGGTACACAATATGGACTGCTTCTACGGCAACACAGGCGGAGATGCAGACCAGGCAAAGGGTGACGGTACCATGGATGTTAAGAGCGGTTCAACTCACGTTACCTTCTCTTACAACCATTTCTGGGATAACGGTAAGTCCTCCCTCTGCGGTATGAAGAGCGAAAAACCCGAATATTTCATAACCTACCATCACAACTGGTTCGATCATTCGGATTCAAGACATCCTCGTATAAGAACAATGTCCGTACATATCTACAACAACTATTTTGACTCCTGTGCAAAATACGGTGTGGGTATGACTATGGGCGGTTCCGCTTTCGTAGAGAACAACTACTTCCTTGATTGTACAAAGCCTATGATGATCTCGGGTCAGGGTACCGATGCAGCGGGCGCAGGCACCTTCTCGGGTGAAGCGGGCGGTGTTATAAAAGCGTACAACAACACCTTTGCTTTCGATAAGGTAAGTAGCTCCAAGCTTTCCTACATAACACAGGCAAACAGTGCCACAAGCTTTGATGCCGTTGAGGTATCTTCAAGAACAGCTAAGGTAGACTCATCCTACAAGGCTGTTTCGGGCGGTTCCACCTACAACAACTTCGATACATCTTGGGATCTCGGTGTTAAGAGCGTAGACTCCGTTTCAAGTGTACCTTCCATAGTAAAGGCACAGGCAGGTAGAATGAACGGAGGAGACTTCCCCGCAAGCAGAAGCTATACGGCTTTAACGGATGCAACAAGCTATTCCGTTGACAACACATTTAAAAATGCTTTAGGCAGCTACAAGAGTTCTCTTGTTTCCATAGGCGGCGGTGTAAGTGCAAACAACAACAATACACAGGCTACCACAGTGGCAACTACACAGGCTACCACAAAAGCAACCACAGAGGCAACAACAGAGGCTACCACAAAGGCAGCCGCAACCACCACAAAGGCAGCTGTTACCGAGGCTCCCACACAGGCAACAACTCAGGCGGCTCAGTCTGCATCGGGCTATGTTTCCATGGGTACCTATAAGCTTAATTCTTCAACGGTAACAAGCAAAACAGCTACCTATGCCAATATGGTATTTAACGTAAGAAGCGTTGACAGCTCTTGTGTAAAACTCAGAAGCGACAATACCATAACATTTAAGACAAATCAGTCCTGTACTCTTACTGCCAATGTTTCGGGCAAGGGTCTTATCATAGACGGTACTCAGACGGGTACGGGCAGTGTAAGTGTAGCGCTTTCCTCGGGTTCTCACACAATTACGGGAGCAACATCGGGAAGTAACTCAAGCTTATCCGAGCTTGTATTCTCTTCATCTTCAAAGACGGTAGAGAATACCACAGTAGCTACCACAAAGGCAACCACTACAAAGGCTACAACAGAGGCTACCACGGAAGCTACAACAAAAACTACCACAACCACCACCGAAAAAACTACGGAGGCTACTACAAAGGCGCAGTCCTCGGCTTCGGGTTCCTTAAGTTTTTCAAAGGATAAAATAACCGTAGCTCCCGGTGCTTCCGCAAGCTTTAATGTAAGTGCTTCGGGCGCATACTATATCGAGCAATCCGGTGCAAGCTGGTGGTTCGAGTCGGATTTCCTCAACCTTTGGGGTTCCAACGACTACCAAAGCCTTACATCAAGCTCACAGAAATTTACCATAAATCAATGGTGTGGTCTTGACAGCGGATATGAATTTACACTCACAGCTTACCTCAAAGACGATCCAAGCGTAAGTGATACTTTGACGATAGTTGTAAAATAAAAACTTTTATTTCTGATAAAAAGGGATAGAAGTATATAAGCCACAGTGATTTTAGTTTCGAATTATCGCTGTGGCTTTTATTGTTTTGAGGGAATGGTTTGTTGACCTAAAACCATAATTCCCCAATTATAAATATCGAAGCAAAAACATCTTCTGTGTTATAAGCAAATTTAGTGTACATACAATATTATTTTAAGAAAAAAGCCCAAAAATCAGGGAAAATTTTATTATAGGTATGTATAAATTTTTATTATTTATAAAAAATATTGAAATTTTACACAAAAAAATTACAAAAATTGTAGAATTTTACAGAAGATTGTAGTATAATAAGATCCAAAGGGTGATAATATTGAAAAAAGATATCATAAAAGGCTTATCTCTTGTAACACAAATGGGTGTGACTATGCTCACTCCAGTTGTGCTTTGTTTGATACTCGGAAACTTTCTGGATTCTCTTTTCGGTACCGCTCCCATACTTATGCTGCTTTTTATAGTACTTGGCGTAATGGCAGGCTTTAGAAGTGTGTATATGATAAGCAGGGATATGTACCAAGGAGAAGACAGCTTCGAAAAAACAAATGTAAAAGCCTATATGGAAAAGGACCGTAAAGACGGTACGGAAACAACAAAAAAAGAAAAGGAAGATACCACAGATGCCAAACACTTTACATAAGCCTTCGGATACACTTAAAAAATTGATGCTTGTAATATTCGTATTGGGTATAGTCGCTTTGGCGGTAGGGCTTATAATTACTAAAAACAAGTTGTCTTGGGGGCTTGGTGTTTCCATAGGTACCCTGCTTTCACTTATAAAAGTCTTTATGCTTGAAATGGCGTTGAATAAGGCTGTGGATATGGAAAAGAGCGCGGCTGAAAACTATGTAAGAGCCTCCTATACCTCAAGGCTCATACTAAGCGTTGTTATCGTAGCGGTATGTGCCGTAACGAAGCTAATAAGTGTACCGGGGGTAATTTTAGGGCTTTTACTTGTTCAGCCCTCGGCATATATCACAGGCATTATATCCAAAAAAGAAGAGGCAAAAAGTTGATATTTTTCGGCGTAAGCCGTGAATATAAGACGGGTCTACCGTCGTAAAAACAAAGGAAAGGAGGAATATATTTGGCACTTGAGCTTTTGGCACAAAAGCCACTGTTCGGACCTTTTGTTTTGGACGATACCCCAAGCTCCGGCTTGGATGTAGAGTCTAAAATTTTCGGAAGCTTTCATATTGGACCTTATGAAGTCTGGATAACTCAGACCGTGGTCACTACCTGGGTAATTATGGCGGCACTTATACTGCTTGCCCTTATTTTCAGACTAAAGCTTAAAAATTACAAAGAAAAGCCAAGCGGAAGCCAAAATGTCATAGAACTCATTGTTGAATTTATGGACAATTTTGCCCGTTCCACGATGACAGACGAATATGCATATTTCGGCAACTGGTTCTTCGGTGTATTTTGTTTTGTGCTTGTGTCAAACCTCAGCGGTTTGCTGGGCTTCAGACCACCTACAGCAGACCTTTGTACCACATTGGGAGTAACACTTACCACATTTTTCTTGATACACTTTATGGGTATCAAAAAAGGAAAAGGCGGATATTTCAAGGGCTACCTTGAGCCACTGCCATTGCTTTTGCCCATAAATATCATAAGTGAGCTTGCTACCCCTATATCACTGAGCTTCCGTCTTTTCGGAAATATATTAGGTGGTATGATAATTATGGCTATGGTCTACCAACTTCCCAGATTTTTAAACTTTGGTATACCTGCCGTACTTCATATTTATTTTGATGTTTTTGCGGGATGCATCCAAACTGTCATATTCGTAATGTTAAGTATGACATTTATAAAGGATAAAATACCCGATTGATAATTTAAGGAGGATATATTTATATGAACCAATCAATTGACCCCAGAGCTTTTGTGTTAGGTTGTTCTGCAATAGGTGCGGGACTTGCCATGATCGCAGGTATAGGCCCCGGTATAGGACAGGGTTTTGCTGCGGGAAAGGGTGCTGAGGCAGTAGGTCGTCAGCCCGAGGCAAGAGGTACCATAACATCTACTATGCTTTTAGGTTGTGCCGTTGCGGAGTCAACAGGTATCTACGGCCTTGTTATAGCACTTATATTGCTTTTTGCAAATCCTTTGGTAGACAAAATATAAGATATTGCTCAAAGTGAAAAAGTTCCTTACGGAAATACACCAAAGGAAAGGAGGCAATATTTTTGGGATTGCATTTTTTACCGAATATAAGCGGTAAATTATTTACTCTTGCGGCTGAGAACGGTCAACAGGGTTATGTTATAATACTGGAGCAGCAGACCCTTTTTCAGCTTGTGATACAGATTATAAACACTTGCATACTCTGTTTTATACTTTATAAGATCTTGTACAAGCCCGTGCTTGAATTTTTAAATGCAAGAAAAGAAAAAATAGCCAATCAAATAGACGATGCGGCTTTGAAGCTTGAAGAAGCGGAAAATCTAAAAAAAGAGTATGAACTTAAGTTAAGCGAGATAGAAAAAGAAAGATCGACCATACTTGAGGATGCGAGGATCGAAGCCAAAGAAAACGGCAAGAGGATCGTAGATGAGGCAAGCAAGGAAGCCAAAACTCTTAAGGATAGGGCGATGAAGGATATCGAAAGAGAGCAAGATAAGGCAAAGGACGGTATCAAAACACAGATAGTTGAACTTTCTTCACTTATGTCTAAGAAGTTCATATCCGAAAAGATAACAAAAGACGAACAGGAAAAGCTTATAAATGAGACGATAGCAAGCCTGGAGGATGTCGAATGGATAGGATAATCGCAAACAGATATGCCAGGGCTCTTTTTCAGTTGGCGCAAGAAAAAAATGCCGTTTCCCGTTACGAAGAAGATGCAAAGCTTGTAATGGGAGTGCTTGAAAGCGATGAGGAGTTTAACGGTATACTCAACTATCCCCGTGTGGGAAAAGAGGAAAAACTCTCGCTTATAAAAGAGGCATTTAAAGACCATGTAGATGAAAATATTATAGGTTTTTTTGCCGTTATACTTTCAAAGGGCAGAATAGATCAGGCAAAGGATATATTCCAAGCTTTTCTCGACCTTGCTCGGGAGTCGGAAAGGATAACCGTTGCAAAGGTGGAAAGCGCCATTGCTCTTGATGAGGGCAAAGTGGCTCGGATCAAAGAAAAATTATCCGCAAAATTAAATAAAAAAGTAGATGTTCTTACTTCTGTGGACCCTTCTCTTATAGGGGGCATGAAGATATATGTGGACGGACATATTATAGACAGTACCGTTAAAACACATATTGAAAATATGAGAGCAAAGCTTTTGAACATTAACGCATAATTACGAAAGGAGTGAAATTTCCTCCAATGAATATAAGACCCGAAGAAATAAGTTCCGTACTTAAAAAACAGATAGAGGGTTATTCTGCTAAGCTGGATGTTTCTCAGGTTGGCACGGTAATACAGGTAAGTGATGGTATAGCCAGAGTTTACGGTCTTGACAATGCCATGAGCGGCGAGCTTTTGGAGTTTGAAAACGGTGTTTTCGGTATGGCTCAAAACTTGGAAGAAGACAACGTAGGTGTGGTTATACTCGGTAGCGATGCAGGTATAAAAGAGGGCTCAAGCGTAAAGCTTACGGGTAGAGTTGCTTCTGTGCCTGTGGGAGGAGCCTTGATAGGAAGAGTTGTAAATGCTCTCGGTCAGCCCATAGACGAAAAGGGACCTATCGCCACGGAATCCTACAGACCCATAGAGAGGATAGCACCCGGTGTTATAACAAGAAAGTCCGTTGATGTACCTCTTCAAACGGGTATAAAGGCTATAGATGCCATGGTACCCATAGGCAGAGGTCAAAGAGAGCTTGTTATAGGCGACAGACAAACGGGAAAAACAGCTATTTGTGTAGATACCATCATAAACCAAAAGGGTAAGGATTGTATATGTATATACGTTGCCATAGGGCAAAAAGCCTCTACGGTAGCAAGAATAGTTAAAAGTTTTGAGGATGCGGGAGCTATGGACTACACCATAGTAGTATCCGCTACAGCCTCGGATTCTTCTACATTGCAGTTTATGGCACCCTATGCGGGTTGTGCCATGGCGGAAGAATTTATGGAAACGGGAAGAGATGTACTTATAGTATACGACGATCTTTCAAAGCACGCCGTAGCCTACAGAGCAATGTCCCTTCTTCTTAAAAGACCCCCCGGAAGAGAGGCGTATCCCGGAGATGTATTCTACCTCCATTCAAGACTTCTTGAAAGGTCGGCAAGACTTGCACCCGAATACGGCGGAGGTTCCATAACCGCTCTTCCCATAATAGAGACTCAGGCGGGAGACGTTTCGGCATACATACCCACAAACGTTATCTCCATAACCGACGGACAGATCTTCCTTGAAACGGGTCTGTTCAACTCGGGTGTGCGTCCTGCCATAAATGCAGGTCTTTCCGTATCGAGAGTAGGTGGTTCCGCACAGATAAAGGCTATGAAGAAAATAGCGGGCCCCATAAGAATAGAGCTTGCTCAGTACAGAGAGCTTGAAAGCTTCTCACAGTTCGGTTCCGACCTTGATAAGGATACCCTTGACAGACTTAACCACGGAAGAAGAATAGTAGAGATCTTAAAACAACCTCAGTACAAGCCTTTAACGGTAGAGCAGGAAGTTGTTATACTCTATGCCGTTACAAACAAGTATATAGACGATATACCCGTTGAAAAGGTGCTTGAGTTTGAAAGAGGTCTTTTTGAATATATCGAAAAGGAAAACCCCGGCATATACAAGAAGATCACCGATACGGGTGTGCTTGACGAACAGACGGAAAATACTCTTAAAGATGCTTTGGATAAATTTAAAGAGAAGTTTAAGTAAGCGAGGTGATATAGATGCCGCTGCTTGATATTAAGCGCAGAATTAAAAGTGTCAACAGCACTATGCAGGTAACAAAGGCAATGAACCTTGTTGCCAGCTCCAAGCTTACAAGAGCAAAGGATAACTTTAATGATATAAAGCCTTTTTTCGAAAGCACAAAAAATGTTATAGCAAATGTTGTAAGGCGTGTGGGTACCGTAAACAACCCCTTCCTTAACGAAAGGGAAATAAAAAGAACTGCGGTGGTAGTTATAACGGGAGACAGAGGTCTTTGCGGAGGCTACAACGCCGCAGTGTGCAAGTGTGCCTTAAACACCCTTGAAGAGGGTGAAGAGCCTGCGGTAGTCACCGTAGGTACAAAGGGCAGGGATTTTTTTAAGCACAGAAATATACCCATACTTTCCTCTTACAGGGAAATGAGCGACAGACCCTCCTACACCGATGCCAAGTCGGTGGGAGAAAAGGTGGCTGAGCTTTTCCTTAAGGGGGAGGTGGACGAGGTATATCTTGCTTATACCAAATTTATATCCACCATATCAAACACGCCCGAAATTATAAAGCTCCTTCCCTTAGACCCCGATGATTTTAAAACAGAGGCGGATGAGGGTCCCGAAACTCTTACGATATACGAGCCGGGAGAAGAAGAGGTGCTTGAATACATAGTTCCAAGGTATATAAACACCGTCTTGTACGGTGCTATGGTTGAAAGTTCGGTATGTGAACTCAGCTCAAGAATGACGGCTATGGATGCCGCTACGGATAATGCGGCAGAGATGATAGATACACTTAATATACAGTACAACAGAGCACGTCAGGGAGCTATAACTCAGGAGATCACAGAGATCGTCAGCGGAAGCAATGCTTTGGAATGATATTAAAGGAGTGACAAAATGGCAGAAAAAAATGTCGGCAAGATTGTTCAGATCATAGGTGCCGTAGTTGATATAAAATTTCAGACAGAAAATATGCCTGCTCTTAATAATGCCATAGAGATCAAAAACGGTGATAAAAAGATAGTCGTTGAAGTGGCACAGCACATAGGAGACGATGTGGTAAGATGTATTGCCATGAGTAGTACAGACGGCTATAAGAGAGGTATGGAGGCTGTAGACACGGGCTCTCCCATTACCGTACCCGTAGGTAAGAAGACCTTGGGCAGAATGTTTAACGTTACGGGAGATCCTATAGATGACAAGGAGGCACCCGAGGCAGAACGCTGGTCTATACACAGAGCCGCACCCGGTTTTGCCGACCAGACCACAAGTGCAGAGATACTTGAAACGGGTATAAAGAGTATAGATCTTCTTTGCCCCTATTCCAAGGGTGGTAAGATAGGTCTTTTTGGCGGTGCGGGTGTAGGTAAGACGGTACTTATACAGGAGCTTATAACAAATATTGCCAATGAGCACGGTGGCTACTCCGTATTCTCGGGAGTAGGGGAGAGATCCAGAGAGGGTAACGACCTTTACTACGAAATGCAGGAATCGGGAGTTATAGAGAAGACCGCCTTGGTATTCGGCCAGATGAACGAGCCCCCCGGAGCGAGAATGAGAATTGCTCTTACGGGTCTTACAATGGCAGAGTATTTTAGAGATAAAGAAAATCAGGATGTGCTTTTGTTCATAGATAATATTTTCAGATTTGTACAGGCAGGTTCCGAGGTTTCGGCTCTTTTGGGTCGTATGCCCTCAGCCGTAGGTTATCAGCCTACACTTGCTACGGAGCTTGGTACTCTTCAGGAAAGGATAACATCCACAAAGAACGGTTCCATAACATCGGTACAGGCCGTATACGTACCTGCCGATGACCTTACAGACCCGGCACCTGCGACTACATTTGCCCACCTTGATGCTACCACCGTACTTTCAAGATCTATAGTTGAGCTTGGTATTTATCCTGCGGTAGACCCTCTTGAATCCACCTCAAGAATATTGGATCCTCTCGTTTTGGGACAGGAGCACTACGATGTGGCAAGAAGGGTACAGGCAACTCTTCAGAAATACAAGGAGCTTCAGGATATTATCTCCATTCTCGGTATGGACGAGCTTTCAGAGGATGATAAGATAATAGTAAACAGAGCAAGAAAGGTACAGAGATTTCTCTCTCAGCCCTTCCATGTTGCCGAACAGTTTACAAGTATACCCGGTGTGTATGTTCCCGTTGAGGAGACTGTAAGAGGTTTCAAAGAAATACTTGACGGTAAGCATGACGAAATACCCGAAAACTACTTCCTTAACAAAGGCACCATAGACGAGGTTGTTGCCGCTTATAAAAAATAAGGAGGTTTATTGTGGCTAATAAAATAAACCTTAAAATAGTGACTCCCTCCAGGGTGATGTATGACGGAGAGGTAAGTATGGTCATACTCCGTTCCAAAAGCGGAGATGTGGGTATACTCCCAAACCATCAGCCTATGGTCACAGTGCTTGACTACGGGGTTATGAAGCTCTACAATGAGGGAGAGGAAATAAAAAGAGCCGCCGTCTTAGGCGGATATGCACATATAAGTGAAGAGGGCGTTTACGTTCTCACCGATGCATCCGAATGGTCGGATGAGATAGATGTGGCAAGAGCCCAACATGCCAAAGAAGTGGCAGAAAAAAGGCTTGCCTCAAGAGCAGACGATATAGACATCGTCAGAGCGGAATTGGCACTTAAACGCGCACTTGTAAGACTTAATATAAAAGATTTATAAAAAAACGGGTTGTGAAACACACGGTTTCACGACCCGTTTTTATTTTATCGGAGAAAAAGCTTTCACAAGCTTTCTTAAGAAAGCACACGGCTCTACAAAACTTCGGAAAGTCCGCAATCCCATAGAAAGAAGCCTGCTTTGCCGTAGGCGGACACGGTATACCGTATTCTCCGAATAAAATACATATTGATAAATTTTAATTTATCGAATCAGAAGAGGGAAAAATAAATTTTTTTAACGCCAATGCTAAAAAATGTTTTTTCCTTTTTGATATTAGTCGATAAATTTTATTTATCGAAGCTAAGGATACCAAAAAATAATTTTACACATTTGCTTAACGGCTCAGTTGCCATTTTTCGCCTTTATGGGCGAAAAATGGCATGTTCGCCTACAAATGTGCCGCCGGAATAAAAAATACTTTTTGCTTTTGGTATTTAATCAGTGTTTCCTTAGTTCTATCGCTCTGTCGTATGATTGCAGTGCTACATTAATTTAAAATACAGCGATATACTTTGTGGGCACAAAATCAGCAAGAATAACCTTATCGTTCCCTTCATAAAAAACAATGCCCTCTTGGTATGCCTTTGCAGCATTTATCTTTAATATTATAGGGTCAATATCTCGCCGCTTGCCGACACGGATTGCTGTATCCGTGTCAACAGAAAGATGAACATACTGTCTTTTCATAGGCTTCAAGCCGTTACTCATTATTTGCTCAAACGCCTTGTGACTTGTTCCGTGATATAAAATATCAGGAGGTTTTATTTGATTTTTTTTGATATGTGTAGATACTGTATGACCGTATAAAGCTCTAATACTGTCATTTTGTATTTCGTGCCGTTTTTTTTCGGAGGTCTCAATAATATGCTCCAAATCACTTTTTGTAATGGGTCTGTTATAATTTCCGCTTTCGTTAATTGCTTCTATAAGCTGCTGTATGGGTACAAACCCTTCGCTGTCAAGCTCCAACTCGTACTCCCAAGGGGCATGACGTAGAGCGTAGGAAATTTCTTTACTTAATTTTGTATAATCCATTATTATTCATCCTTCCTAAGTGTTTCAGCTATCTTACATAATTACGAATAAATTGTTGACATATAGCTGTCATCAATCATCCGTTTTGTTTCTTCAGTCTCTCAATTTCTGCAACCATTTCCGGATCTTCTTCAGGCTTATAATCATAATTTGTAAATGGATTATGTGTAAAATCATTTTCTCCGGATAGTAAATTATAAACTAAACCTTCATATACCTCGGCACAATCATATTCCCAAGGTTTAGAATTAACTCTGTAGTATAAATATCCTAAGAAACGGTACGGATTAGATATTTTTCTGGGGATTTCACAATTATATCCCCAAAAAAGGTTTGCAAAATTGATGGTACTATCACTTGTAAGACAGGAAATCCTCATATATTTATCAATAGCATCAAATACTTGCTCCCAACCATATTTTTTTACTGTGCTTTCATATAAATTTTGAAACCTCTCATCTTCTTCATCAGAGATATTATCATCCCATCTACGATTGAATAAAGCATCTACTAATTTTTTTAAATCTTGATTACTCATATTTTACCTCCATTTAAAGCTTTTAGCAAAAACCTTAGGACTAATTTCGTATAATTTTTTTAGTGCCTCATAAACCTTATCCATAGATTTGCTATTTGGTCTGAAATGACCGCTTTGATTATCAATTGAAAGGATTTTACCTTTGTTGAATCGAATCATACCAGCACATTGGACTTTAGGATCCTTGCCACCTATTAACATAGGATGAGGAGAACGTTTATTAGGGTTAACGGGATTGCTTCTTTTACCTATAATAATATTCCCGCTTTCATCCATAACATAAGTAATTGGTCCATTAGGAATTTTATCACTAATTTCAATATGTTCATGTACAATAGAATCCACAATATTTTTTGCTGTAGGGTTTTTAGGGTATCCGGTAGAAGGATTGTATATATCCGAATCAGCTTTATCTCTTTTCATCATTTCATCAACAACGTGATATGTAGGAGCAAAAGGTTGAGAGCCACTACCGCCACTGCTGCCATAGGGTCCTTTACTGCCGCTTCCCATCAGCGTTCACCTCCCTTATGTACATTAGTTATCCAATCGGGATAGTGAACAAATTTGGTAGTGTTACGATAGTCATCAAATACAGACTTATTCATAGCACCATATACGAGCACAACAACAGGTTCAAGTGTTTCAAGCATTGCTTCCAGTCCGGCTTTCAGATGATATTTGTCATCTTTTGTTTTAGAACAACCATAGGTTCCGATTGCAACAATACTGTGCTTTTCAGCACCAAGAAACGCTATTGGTTCGGGAAAAATTGTCGTTGTATATGTCAGACTTTGCTTAACGGCTCAGTTGCCATTTTTCGCCTTTATGGGCAAAAAATAGCATGTTCGCTTGCAAATGTGCCACCGAAATAAAAAATATTTTTTACTTTTGGGATTTAATCAGTGTTTCCCTAACATAACAATTATGCAAAAAAGAGCTAAACATAATACAATTAAAAAAACGCCTGTGATTTTGTCGCAAAAAAATAAAGTGCAAGGGCATATTCATACCCAAGCACCGTTATTTTTTATGTCGATTTAAGCTACCATTGTATACGATGGTATGTACTCTGACAGCAACCTATCTCTGCTATAGCCTGTTTTGGCGAAAGCTTTTTTGATTTGCCCCTTGGAAATATAGGCGCATATTTCTGTATATCGTAAGTGGTAGATCAGCCAAAACGCACACCATGTTTCTTTGCCGCTACTATGTCCCTGTCTGCAACTGTTTTATATTAACTCTCTCGTTTTCCGAAACATAGCTTAATATTTGTAATACCATATCAGCGACAAGCGTACCGAGCAGGGCTTTGTGTTGACCGATATCAAGGAGTGGCATTTCTATAACCTTTATATTTGCCCCGATTTCTTTTATTATATACTGTCATAGCTTGATAATACCCTTGTTATTTATGACAAGCCTGTCTAAGCTTTTTATAATAAGCACATCTCCATTATACAGCCTTTTTAACATTCTGCGGTATGCGGGGCGGTTAAAATCCTTTCCGCTCATTTTGTCGGTCAATATGTTTTCGACAGATACGCCATATTCCTTTAAGGCTATAAGTTGTTGGTCTGTGTTTTGAACACGGGTTGAAACATGAATATATCCAAATATCATTTATCGAAGCTAAAGATAAAAAATCAAATTTTTATACGCAGATGCTAAAAATTTATTTTTCCTTTTAGATTTTAGACGATAAATTTTACTTGTTTAACACATCATTCACAGCACTAACTATAGCTCTCAACGAGCTTTTAGCTATATTTTTACTTATACCCACACCAAGGTGTGTATTCTGCTTATCATCAAGTATTTGTATATAGGTTATAGCCTTTGAACTGCTGCCATATTCCATGGAATGTTCGCTGTAGTTTACAATATTGAACTTTATGGGGAAATGCTCCATCAAAAGCTTGCAGAAGGCATCTACTATACCGTTTCCGTCTCCCTCAAGTGTAATGGCCTCTCCTTTGTAGAAAAGATCGCAGCTTATTTCCACCTTGTCATCCGTTGCCGTTTCACGATAGTATTTTACGGAAAGAGGTTCCTTTACATAGTATGTATCTATAAAAAGTTCCTTTATCTCATCGGGGGAAAGTTCCTTATCCTCATTTACGGACTTTTGTGTAACTATAGGCCCGAAATTACGCTGGAAGGTTTTGGGCAGATTAAGCCCGAAGTTTGTTTCAAGTATGTAGGCTACGCCACCCTTACCCGATTGGCTGTTTATTCTTATTATAGGGTCGTAATTCCTGCCTACATCAAGGGGATCTATAGGCAAATAGGGTACTTCCCATCTGTCGGGGTGTTCTATAAGCTTTGCCATACCTTTTTTAATGGCATCTTGATGAGAACCCGAAAAAGCTGTATACACCAACTCTCCCGCATAGGGGTGTCTTGCGTGTATAGGCATCAGTGTGGATTGTTCATATATATCTATAGCCTTGTTTATATTGGAGAAATCAAGCTCGGGATCCACACCCTGGGTGTACATATTAAGAGCCATTACCATAATGTCGGCATTTCCCGTTCTCTCTCCGTTACCGAAAAGAGTACCTTCCACTCTGTCCGCACCTGCCATAACACCAAGCTCGGAAGCGGCTACGGCACAGCCTCTGTCATTGTGGGCATGAAGGCTTATAACTATATTTTCTCTGTTTTTGATATTTCTTGCCACATACTCTATAGAATCCGCATATACATTGGGAGTAGCCATTTCCACCGTGTTTGGAAGGTTCAATATGGCTTTTTTCTCCTTTGTGGGCTGCCATACTTCCATGACCGCATCGCTTATTTCCACGGCATAATCGGGCTCCGTACCCGAAAAGCTTTCGGGAGAGTATTCGAATATAAATCTATCCTCACCGTACTCCTTGGCAAGCTCTTTAACGAGTTTAGCACCCGATACCGCCAACTCCTTTACCTCATCCTTTGACATATTGAAAACCACATCTCTTTGAAGTGTGGAGGTGGAGTTGTAAAGGTGTACAACAGCCTTCTTTACACCCTCAAGAGCCTCGTAGGTCTTTCTTATAATATGCTCTCTGCTTTGAGTAAGTACCTGTATCACCACATCATCGGGAATCAAGTTTTCTTCTATAAGCTTTCTGCAGAATATATACTCTGTATCGCTTGCTGCGGGGAAACCTACTTCTATTTCCTTAAAACCTATCTCCACAAGGAATTTGAAAAAGTTTATTTTCTGCTCCAAGTTCATAGGCTTTTCAAGAGCCTGATTACCGTCTCTCAAGTCTACACTGCACCATATAGGTGCCTTTGTTATAACATTATCGGGCCAAGTTCTGTTTTCAAGCTTTATGGCGGGATAGGGTCTGTAGCGATGAAAATTTTTCATTTTAAAATATCTCCTTTTCAAAATCATAAAAAACAAAATAAAAAGCCTTCGTCTTCTAAGAGACGAAGGCATAAGCTTCCGCGGTACCACTCTGATTCACTGTAAAGTGCACTTTAATACGGGATAAACATCCGATATTTTGTCCTTGTATCGGTGGACTCTCCGTCAACGGCTACTGTAATTTCACCGTTGCCACTCAAAGGCGAGTTCAATGTATCTCTCGGACTGTCTCGCACCACCCGACAGCTCTCTGACCGATAAAAACATCTACTGATCCTCATCACAGTGTTACACGAATATTTTCAACATAGGGCAATATTACCATTTTTTTTGCAAAAAGTCAATGTTTTTTTTGAAAAATTATGCGGTAAATGAAAATATACTTGTGTTTTAACAATTTTAGTTTTTTATATTTTGCGATATAATAATGCTATTGATAAATAATACATATAAATTGATTTTTTTTAATTTATTCTAAAAACAATAATTCACCCCTAAATATTGATTACATATCACCTTTGTGGTATAATAGATAAAAGTTTGTATTTATGCCTACTCGAGGTGAGAGTTATGACGGTAAGAAAAGTTTCCGAGAGGCTTCTTGAAGAGTTGTTTAAATTTAATATTGTGGCAATGCCTTTTGAGTACATCATGGCTGTGGTGTCGGATTGTGATATGGGGCGAGTGTTGTCGCTGTGGTGTTTTTGGCCTTTGATATTGTACCATTATTTTTTACGGCATAAAGTAAAAAAAATGACACCTTTTTTGATATTTACATTTGTGACCGTTGTTTTGTGTTTGTTTATACCCGCAAGCTTGCCGCAAAGGGTGGTATACGGTATATTTACGGGGCTTTTTGCCGTTCACAGTTTCAGGAAGAGAACGGGGCAATCCGAGGTGCTTTTTATAAATGCGGAGGTCATTGCCTACTCCATAGCCTTTGATTGTTTTTTCTATGTTTTGGCATCGAGGCTTGAAAACATAAATGTACGGGAAATATACTTTTACAGGGCGATACTGATATTTGTATTTGCCATAATATACACCCATTTGCAAAATCTGAATGTGGAGCTGGAGTTGGATGAGCCCGAGACTTTGCGACCTATTAAAAACATAAAGGCATTTACCAACAAAATGCTTTTTATGTATGTTTTTGTGTTTTTTGCCGTATGTTTGGGTTTTAGATTTTTGCCCTTTGGGGATATTATAATATACTGCGTAAAAGCCGTGGGTTCTTTTATAGGCTTTTTCATAACCCTCTTTTCCCTTATATTTGCCAAAAAGAATGTGGTGGATGAAACGGCGGTACAGGATATGCAGCCTGCTGTAATGGAGGTAAGTAAAGCTCCTTCATGGGTGGATGTTTTGGAACAGCTTTTGGTGTATGCCGTAAATATTGCGGCGGTGCTAATAATACTTTTTTCACTCGTTTGGTTTTTTATAAGGATGTACAGAGCCTTTTATTCCTACAGACATAAAAGCGATGTTATATATACGGACTCCGTATCAAAAATAACAATAGTTAAAACCAAAAAGAAAATAAGAGCAAGCACCTATATAAAGGACCCTCTCAGAAGAAAATACTATAATTTACTAAAAAAGTACTACAAAAAGGGGCGTTTTCAAAGAAGCGACACCCCCGAGGAAATAGAGAAAAAAATATCCGAAAACGAGGATATTAAAAAAATAACACCCGAGTACAGAAAAATAAGATATAAAGGAGTATAATATGGAAACGATACAATACACTTCACTTTCACTTTTAGGACTTGCAAATAAGGATGTATGCTATGAGCTTATGCCCGAGTATGTTCTTGACGATGTTGTGGATAAGCAGGTGTTGAGAACGGCACTTCAACTTACCCTTAAAAGATTTCCCAATATGAGGAGCAGACTTGTTATAAATGAAGAGGGCAGACCCTTTTTTGAAGATAACGGTACGGAAGCGGATATATTTGACTTAAAAGAAAGCTCCCTCTGTCTTGCCACAGAGGAAACAGGGGGCTTTATGTTCAAGATAATGGTAGAGGGTAACTGCATACATTTCAGAATAAGCCACGCTCTTACAGACGGCAGAGGCGTGACAATGTTCTGTGTGGCGCTTCTTTCAAACTACTATGAGCTTTTAGGTGAGAAGCAGGAGCCTTCACCCTTCATACTAAAAGGGGAAGGCTACAGCTCCGAGGAAGAAAGTGCAGACATACTTCTTGAGTGTGTAAACAGGGCAAAGGATGCTCCCAAACAAGAGTTTAAAATACCCGAGGGTATATTTTCCCTCCCCGAGGAAAGATTTGACGATGCGGAACATAAGTCGAGAGAATATATTATAGAGTTTCCCGTAGAAAAAGTTCTTTCTCTTGCAAAAGAAAACGATACGACACCCTATCCCGTGCTCTGCAGTGTTTATGATGAGGCTGTAAGGCAGGCATACGGTTGTGATGATGCCCTTATTTGCCTTGCGGCACCCTTTGACATGAGAGAGAGGATAGGTATAAATACACTGTGGAACGGCTTTACACTTCAGTCCGTAGGCTTGGATAAAAATATAGCTTCTTTACCTTTAAAGGAAAAGTGTGCCGTTTTAAGGGGTCAAATAGATAATATTATGGATCCCGTAAATCTCCTTTCAAACGCTCTTTGGGAAAAGGGGCTTGTGGATCAGGTATATTCCTATCCCTATGCCTCCCCCGAGGGTGAAATGGCAAGGACTATGGTAAGAAATATGATAATAGGCTCTAATACCTGCTTCTTTTCCTATATGGGAAGAGTAAGGATTCCCGAGGGTATCGAAAAGCATATTATAGAGACAAGGCATCATTTTGTAAGCTATTTCTCTTCTGTTTTTGCCGTGGGGGCAAGTGTGGGCAAGACTATGAGAATAAGCATGAATCAAGTTTTTGAAAGCGACAGGCTTGCAAGCTCTATCGTGAATGTATTTTCAAAGCTTGATATAGATGCCAAGCTTATAGATAACAACGGTGTAATAGGGGATAGGCTTGATATATCAAAGCTTAAAAGGATATAAAATATGAAGATCACCACATATCATGATATGCTCTACAAACATTTTACGGAAATAGGGGACAGTACAGCTTTGGTAGACGTTACGGGAGAGTATACTTATGCCAAGCTTTTTAAAGCTGTCGTAGGGTATAGTCAAACTTTAAAAAAAATAGGTGTAAAGGAAGGCAGCAGGGTAGGGCTTTGGTCCTATAACAGTGTAAACTTTCTTATAGCTTTTTTTGCCATACTTGAAGCTAAGGCAACAGTAGTACTTATAAACTACAGTACCTCCGTTACGGATGCGGCAAAGCTTGCCCAAAAAGCAGACTGTCAATTTTTGCTTTACGGAGATAATCGTGCAGTAAAAGAGCATACAAATGCCATAGATGAGTTTTCGGTGCTTTCGGGGATAGATAAAGAAAATATACTTTCTATAAGAAACGAGGACATAAATTTCAGAAAAACCGACTATAGCCTTCCCGAAAATATAGGCTTTTGGAATAAAACAGAAAAGACCTGTGACATCATAATATTTACAACGGGTACCACCGCAAATGCAAAGGCTGTAATGTCATCTCAGGAGGTCTATATAGACGACTCCGACGGTGTAGCGGAATTTTACGGGGATATGAGGAAAAAAGTATGTCTTTCCGCTCCCTTTTTCCATTCCCTTGGACTTTACTATTCCACTACCTACCTTTATTTCGGAGGTTGTGTGTACATACCCTACACCTTTTCCGCAGAAGAGTTGTATAAGTATATTTTTAAATACAGAGTGGAACACATGGTCTCCGTTGCAACGGTATACCTAAAAATGACGGAGCTTGAAAGTTTTAAATACCATAAGCCCGACTTTTTGAAACTCTGTATCGCAGGTGGCGGGGCTGTAACTCCAAATCAATTTATACAGATAGAAAAAACCTTCGGCGGAGCGAAATTTATGAACGGCTATGGGGCTACGGAAGCCTCCCCATGCATAACATTTCAATCCCCCAGATATTCCATAGATATAAGAGCAAATTCAGTGGGTAAGCCCGCAAGAGGCAAGCACCTTGAAATACACGACAAAGATGCGGGCTTCCTTCCCCCGGGAGAAATAGGGGAAGTTTTCATAAAAGACGACGGCAATGTTATGCTTGGCTACTATAATTACGAAGATCCCGAGCAATACATAGACGAAGAGGGCTGGCTTCATACGGGAGACTTGGGCTATTTTGATGCGGAAGGCTTTGTGCACCTTGTAGGCAGAAGCAAGGATATCATCATAAAGGGAGGAGAAAATATTGCTCCCAGAGAAATTGAAATAGCCATCTCCGACAGCGAACAGGTGTTGGAGGCAAAAGTTTTCGGAGCCCCTCACGAGACCTTGGGTGAGAGTATAGAGGCTTGCGTGCGTGTTAAAGACAGGCAGAAGTTCAGCGAGAGCAAGCTTATGGAAGAGATAAAGGAAAAACTTGCGGTGTTTAAGCTTCCTTCGGATATTTTTGTGTTCGACTCCTTCCCCTTAAACGGTAACGGCAAACCCGATATGAGAAAGCTAAGAGAGAATATGCTTTCTCTTCTTAACAGAAAAAAGGTGGAAAAGGAACTGAGCGGAGGTATAAGCATACTTCAAATGAGGGTAAGGGCATTGCAGTTTTCATTTACGCCCGTAAAAGAGGCTTTTTCCTCTCTTTTGGCAAACTTGGGATATTCCAAAAATAACAAAAGAAAAATACTCTCCTGTATAGAAGAGTTTCTAAACTCCCGCCTGTCGTCAAATGACAACAAGCTTTCCGCCGTAGACATTATGGCAACTCTTAAGCAAAACTATATGGAGGTAAGGATAAGAGAGTCTATAAAATTCCTCGAACCTCAAACCTATACCGAGGAGCATTTTGTGAGATTTGCAGACTCCTACACCTGTATATTGGATGAAAAGTTCAGACAGATATACCTTCTTAAGTTTAATTACGATAAGGGTTTTAATGTTATGTCAATATTTTTTAAAGGGGAAAAAATATGAAAAGATTTTTAAAGTGTGCTTTTGTTTGTATGTTGCTTCTCACCTCCTGTAAGGGGAAGACCGCAAACATAAAAACTTATTCGGATAAGGCTGTAAGCCTTACCATGGAAAAAACGGATGAGTGCTATTTTGATGTGGTATCGGGAGTTTCCTCCCTTAAGGAGCTGGAGCAGTACAAAAAGCTGTGCCAAACAGACTACACCGATGCTAAAGTATATGCTATCACCATAGATGAAGATAAAATGCATTCCTACATGGAGAGAATGGGTCTTGACTTTGAAGAAATGTCGGACGACCTTAAAAAGAACACTATGGATGCCTCTTACAGAACCATATTTCAAAGATTGGTATTTTCCGAAGGTTCTGAGGTAGGGGCTTTGTCATCCGTGCTTTCCACAACACTTACATTTAATGCGGGCAAGCCTACCGACAACGAAATATTACTCTATTGCAAAGAGGATAGCTATCCCATGGCGGTAATACTTACATTTCAAGAGGACGGCAGTGCCACAGCCTCGACTATGCCTTTGTTTATAAAAGATATTCCCTCAAATGCAGATGAGATAGAAACTCTTTTTGAGCAGATGCCTGCAATAGATGTGAATGTGGAGGAGTATACTAATTCTTAGTAGAAAACTTTGTATTTAACAAAACCATATTGTGCAATCTGTAGGGAACGACCCGCGTGTTGTTCCGTTTGGAATAGCCATTATTTTTGCTATTAAAGGGCACCTCTAAAAACTCATAAATCGTAAAATTGGCTATCTTGCCCGAGTACGTCGTCAATGTCTCTTACCAATGCTCTACATTGGCTTCGAGCCATTTCCTAGTCCTCGAACAAGCTATCTCAATTTTACTTCAATAGCACTTT
>JAFSVK010000188.1 GCA_017444985.1 Bacillota bacterium | reverse complement strand
TAAAAAAATCGAAACCTTTTCGAATTTTTTATTTTTATACCTTGCAGACGGGCAAGTGCCTCCCTAAAGAGGCGCGCAGAACGGCTGTTTATCGGCAAAAATCTCATTTTTGCCGGGGGTGTGATATTTCACACCCCCTTTATATATCATTACTATCAATTTTTAGGTAAACAAGCTTTTCTTGAAAGATTTATTCTTCCTTGCTGGTCTATTTCCGTAACCTTTACCTTTATAACGTCTCCCTCTTTTACAACATCCTCAACTCTCTCAACTCTCTCGTTGGCAAGCTTTGAAATGTGTACAAGACCTTCTTTACCGGGAGCTATTTCCACAAAGGCACCGAAATTCATTATTCTGGTAACGGTACCCTCATAGTCTTTACCTACTATAGGGTCGTTAACTATAATGTCTATACACTCTGCGGCCTTTCTTATGGCATTGATATCGGGGGAAGAGATGTATATCTTACCGCCGTCTTCCGTATCTATCTTATCAACACCGCTGACCTCAAGTATTCTGTTTATTACCTTACCCTTTGAGCCTATAACATCAGCCATCTTATCGGGGTCTATTTGTACGAACTCTATCTTGGGAGCATAGGGAGAAAGCTCTTTTCTGGGCTCTGCTATCTCTTTGAGCATGACCTCATCTAAGATGTAGTTTCTTGCCTTGTGAGTATTCTCGATAGCACCCTTTATTATAGCGGGGGTAAGACCCTGTATCTTCATATCCATCTGTATGGCTGTTATACCCTTATGAGTACCTGCCACCTTAAAGTCCATATCACCGAAGAAGTCTTCTATACCCTGTATATCCGTAAGGAGTATGAAATCATCATCGGTCTCCCCCGTAACAAGTCCGCAGGATATACCTGCAACAGGTCTCTTTATAGGTACACCCGCAGCCATAAGGGAAAGGGTGGAACCGCATACACTTGCCTGGGAAGTGGAGCCGTTGGAGCTTAATACTTCGGATACAAGTCTTAAAGCATAGGGGAACTCTTCCTCTGAAGGTATTACGGGAAGAAGTGCTCTTTCCGCAAGGGCACCGTGTCCTATTTCTCTTCTGCCGGGGCTTCTTGAAGGCTTAGCCTCACCTACGGAATAGCCGGGGAAGTTGTACTGGTGCATATATCTCTTGGATGTAACGGAGGTATCAAGACCGTCAAGCTTTTGCGCCTCTGCTACGGAACCTATGGTAGTTACTGTAAGCACCTGTGTCTGACCTCTCTTGAAAAGAGCAGAACCGTGAGTTCTGGGAAGTACATCCACCTCCGCACTTAAAGGTCTTATCTCGTCTAAAGCTCTGCCGTCGGGACGCTTGTGATCTCTTAAGATCATTCTTCTGACGGTCTCTTTTTCATACTTATATATAGCCTCATCCACAGCTACAGCAAAAGCTTCTTCGTCGTCGTTACCGAATTTCTCGAAAAGCTTTTCGTTTACTTCGGCAGTGATCTCGCTTATCTTCTCATCTCTTATCTGCTTAAGGTCTGTGAATACGGTCTCTTCCATACGAGCATCCGTTATAAGCTCTTTTATGGCATCGTAAAGGTCGTGATCTACCACATGCTCCTCATAGGAATGCTTTTCCTTGCCGTTTTCCGCAACAATGGTATCTATAAACTTGCAGATCTCCACATTTTGCTTGTGACCGAACATTATGGCATCATACATTTCCTCATCCGTAACTTCATCGGCACCCGCCTCTATCATCATGACCTTTTCCTTTGTGGAAGATACGGTAAGGTTCATTCTGCTCTTTTCTCTCTGCTCTGCGGTGGGGTTAATAACATACTCTCCGTCTATCATACCTACGCTTACGGAAGCCGTAGGTCCCGCAAAAGGTATATCGGATATGGAAAGAGCTATGGATGAGCCCAACATAGCGCAGATCTCGGGGGAGTTATCCTGCTCTACACACATTACAAGGGCATTTATACACACATCGTTTCTGTAGTCCTTAGGGAAAAGAGGTCTTATAGGTCTGTCTATAACTCTTGCCGTAAGTATAGCCTTTTCGGAAGGACGACCCTCTCTTTTTGTGAAACCGCCGGGTATCTTACCTATGGAATACATCTTTTCCTCATAGTCTATTGACAGAGGGAAAAAGTCTATACCCGCTCTGGGCTTTTCTGATGCCACAGCGGTAACAAGTACCATAGTATCTCCGTATCTTACAATACACTCGCCGTTTGCAAGCTCGGCAACTTTTCCTATCTCAACGGAAAGCTCTCTTCCCGCAAGATCCATTTTGTAAATTTTACTCATATTTTACCTCCATATAGTGGGTGTCGAAACGATTTTTAGCTTAAATAAAAGTTCTACCCAAAACCCTTATTTAAACTAAAAATACCGTATCGACACAACACAGGGCACGACCGTAGCCGTGCCCCAACACAAATTACTTTCTTAAACCTAAAGAAGCAATAAGCTCACGGTACTTAACAACATCCTTGCTCTTGATGTAGTTTAATAAACCTTTTCTCTGACCAACCATCTTGAGAAGACCTCTTCTTGAGTGGTGATCTTTCTTGTGCTCCTTTAAATGTTCTGTAAGGTGATTGATCCTCTCTGTGAGAAGGGCAACCTGAACCTCGGGTGAACCTGTGTCGGCTTCATTTCTGCCATACTTGGCAATGATAGCTTTTTTGTCCATTTTTGTTTCCTCCTGATATTTTTTACACCTTATGCTAAGGAACGGTCGGAGACTCCTATTCCCGAACATAGGATTTTCACACCGCAATATGATAACATAAAACGATGGTAAATGCAATATTTTTTTGCAAAAATAAGGACCGCATACTATGCGGTCCGAACGGAGAAGGAGAGATTTGAACTCTCGCGCCGCTATTAACGACCTACTCCCTTTCCAGGGGAGCCCCTTCAGCCACTTGGGTACTTCTCCAAAAGCCTCTAAAAAGCGGAGAGGGTGGGATTCGAACCCACGGTCCCTCGCGGGATCACCGGTTTTCAAGACCGGCTCCTTAAACCACTCGGACACCTCTCCAAATATTTCAACAGCCTGTTAATAATACCACATTATTTTTAGCTTGTCAACTGTTTTTTATTTTATTTTTGGCTTATTTTAAAAAACATCTCGGTTCTTTCCTATATAGTATTGAAATTTCTTCTTATATGTATTAAAATCATATAAAAAAAGGGGGGATATTATGAAACTTGATCTTACTGATATGCTTTTTTCCCTGTCGGAGGCTCTTGATATTGTGGAGCATGAAATGACGGGAGTGCAGTCGGCGCACGGAAAGCATGTAGCTTATTTAACTGCACTTATGGGAAAAGGTGCGGGCTTTAAAGGGGAGGAACTTTCGGATTTTGTTTGTACCGCCATGTTACATGACAACGCTTTTACGGAGTATGTAAGAGAAGAGTACACCTCGGGGGATGTGGTGGATGTATCGGAGCTTAAGAAAAGAGCGGATATGCTCAGCACCGATGACTATCTCTGTTTTATAAGTGGCAGCAAACACTCCGTAGCGGGAGAAAAGAACATACAACTTATACCCTTTGGTACGGATATTAAGAATATAATACTCTACCACCACGAAAACTCCGACGGTACGGGAGTATTTAAAACCACCGATAAAGATACGTCCTTAAAAAGCCAAATAGTACACCTTGCGGACACCGTAGATGTTATATGGAATATACTTACCCTCACCGAGGAGGAGTATGCCCAAATGAGAGAAAAGATAGCCGCTCTTTCGGGTATTATGTTTTCTCCCAAAAGCGTGGAGCTTTTTCTTTCTCATGTAAGTTTCGAAAAGCTTTCAAAGCTTAAAGCGGGCGATCCGGAAGCTCTGCTAAAAGAAGAGATAGAAACTATAGAAAAGAACTATACAGACTCCCAAATACATGACATTGCCCTCTTCTTTGCCAAAATAGTAGACTGTAAGTCCTCCTTCACAAGGTATCACTGTGTAGGTGCGGCGGAGAAGGCAGACCTTCTGGCAAAGTACTACGCTTTCCCCGAAGATAAAGCCATACGTTTCTATCTTTCCGCAGCCCTCCACGATATAGGAAAGCTTGTGATACAAAACGATATTTTGGAAAAAAGAGGCAAACTTAACGAAAAGGAATTTACAAACATAAAGACCCACGCAGAGGCTACAAAACATATACTATCCAAGATCAAAAATTTTGAAGATATAACGGCTTGGGCATCAAATCATCACGAAAAGCTGGACGGCAGCGGCTACCCCAAAGGCCTTAAGGCAGAAGCCCTTACCTTTGAGGACAGACTTATGGCATGTATAGATATATACCAAGCCCTCACCGAACCCCGTCCTTACAAGACCCCCATAAGCCACAAAAAAGCCATAGAAATGATGAGAGATATGGCAAAAAACAATAAAATAGACGAGGGTATCGTAAATGATATGGAAACGGTGTTTGCCTAAACACAAAAACTTATACACAGTTAAAACAGGCTGTGAAAGAGAAATCTTTCACAGCCTGTTTTGAGGCTAAAGTCTATTCAAAACTTATTGTTAATATGTGTTACATACTTTCCGTTGTGGTTTCGGTGGTGCTTTCGGTAAAGTTAAATCTGTGGTTTCTTCTTCCGCCGGGTTGCATGGGGAAGTTTCCGCCATCCTCGGGAACAAACTCACCTTGAGGTGCTTGAAAACCGCCCTGAGGGAAAGGAGGTTGCCCACCGTTTTGAGGCATTTCGCCAAAGTTACCGTGGAAACCCTCGGGAGTTTCTCCCATTGCACCTTCACTACCCTCGGCATTTCCGAAGCCTCTCATACCGCCGCCCATAGGGCCGCCGAAGCCTCCCATGCCTCCGCCCATCATCATGGACTGGGGTATCTCGCTTACTTGGGTGCCGTTTATAATAACCGTACCGCCGTTAAGCTCTGCTTTTCCATCATAATCAAAGGAGGATACCTGAGCGGTGATATCTATGGTACCGCCGTTTACAATAATATTGCCGTTGGCATCAATGGCATCCGTATCGCCCTGTCCCATTACTATAGTAGTGGTACCGCCGTTAAATTCTACCGTAGGGGTACCGAAGTTTTGAGACTTGGTGGTAGCGTTTATACCGTCATCGGAGGCTGTGATACTTATATTGCCGCCATTTATCTGTACATAAGTAGCTTCTATACCCTCTTCGGATACTATAGTCATATCTCCGTCGTCTATTACAGCAAAAGTAGTTGCTTGGAAGGCATCGCTTGATGCTTTAACTGTATAGCTTCCTCCCGCAATATAGATATAACCCTTTGTATCATCATCTTCGTTTTCGCTGTGGAAGCCGTCTTTTTGTGTAGACACGGAGAAGTCTCCCGCATATATCGCTATGGAATCATTTGCCTCAAAGGCATCTTCCATAGTGTTTACATTGTATGTACCGCCCGTTACCTTAAGGTCGTCTTTTCCCGATACACCGTTACCCTTGGCACTTGTAATATTCAGTGTACCCGTACCGTTTAAAACCACATCGTCTTTGGAGTATATTACGGCATCCGTATTTGTATCTCCGTCGGCTACAAACTCACCGCTGACATTAAGGGTGTTTTCCCCTACTGTGGTTACAAAGCACTTATCCGCCGATACCACATATATGGCAGGGAAGTTTTCATTTGTGATGCTCACGCCCTTAAGCACAAGCTGTACCTTGGCAGAGCTGTCTGCATTTACCTTTACGGTGCAATTTTTAGCCTCTCCCGATAAAACATAAACGCCTTCCTCGGTGATGTCTATGGTGTTATTATCGCTTACGGTAAGATAAGTAGCTTGAGACAGATCCGCCTCCTGCTGTAGATCTCTTGAAGAAAAAACATTTTCTTTGTCAAGCTCTATAGTGGCAGCCTCACCCGTAACGGCAACATTTCCGCCTCTCATACCGTTGTTTCCGCCTTGCTGAAATTGAGCGTTACCTCCGCCAGCACCATTTGTACCGTTCGTATTCTTTGCCTGCATATTTCCTACACCTAAGCCCTTTATAACAGAGGCTAAAGCCGAAAACATACTTCCTTCTTTATGCTGTCCCGCAGCATATATGCAACCTGTAAATCCAACACTTATTGCAGCTATTACAGCCATCGCTTTTACTAATTTCTTTTTCATAACGATCTCCTCACTTTCAAATATATCTTTCTTTGTCGTTACAAGGACATATTAAACCTTTCTTTTTAAAAAAGCTTTAATCAAAAATTAGAATTTGATAAAAATATGCTGATATGTTCTTGAAAAAGCGAAGCAATAAAATGCAAAAAATTTATTGTTAATTATACAGCATCTCTTTATATACCTTGTTCGCCTTTACGAGATACTTTTTCACATAGCTTCCAATCAAATATCGTGGCAGTTGTCTTTCAGAAACTTCATTTCTTGTTTTTTGTACCTTGTAAAAATCTCCACACCAACAAACGGTATTATACACTATTCAAAATCTCAAATAATATCAACATA
The DNA here is from genome assembly GCA_017444985.1 of Bacillota bacterium. Lineage (GTDB taxonomy): Bacteria > Bacillota > Clostridia > Lachnospirales > CAG-274 > UBA3680. The sequence goes on along the minus strand of JAFSVK010000188.1, from coordinate 899 downwards.
GTTTATATGTTATAAAATATTGCAAACCAATTACAAAATAATAAGAAACAAAAGCGAAAAAAGATTGACAAAAAAAAACGAACTATATAATAGTATCAACTTGATATTTAAGCAGTTATATTGATGAGTAGGTGATGGCAATGAATGAAATAGATATGGTAGAATATGATTATTTACGAGCAGAAATCAATCAAAAGATTGAATTACACAACAAATTGATTATGTTCACCATTACTTCAGCTGTTGCTGTATTAGCTTTTATTTTCGAAAGTCCAAATCAAGAGCACGATTTGATCGTGTATTTGATACCTTGGTTTATTATACTTCCTATGTCAAATAGAGTTGCATACTACAGAAATGCAATGGCAAAGATATCGGCTTATATGATTGTATTTTTGGAAAAAGAAGAAAAATCAATGAATTGGGAAACAAGAAATCAACAACTTACAAAGCCCTTGGAAAAACATAATATTTTTAAAAGGAAAACTAATTTGCTACTTAAGGATTGCGAATGTTTGATAGTTGGTATTGCTTGTTATTTTCTTTATTTGTATATGTTTTCCAAAGAAGCTACACATAATGGATATTCTTGGATAGGGTTAATTGTTTCAAATTTTTTTCTGATTGTTGAAATTAGGGTATCTCTAAAAAGTCATGCAATTTCCCGCTAAATATGGTATAATAACTACATCAACTTAGGGAGGACACAAACATGGCACAAATAGGATTATTCGACGAAAGCAACAGATTGGAAAAGTTCAGCAAAATGGGTGATATACTTGAAAAGCTTAAGGGCACCTCTAAAAAGTCATAAATCGTAAAATTGGCTATCTTGCCCGAGTACGTCGTCAATGTCTCTCACCAATGCTCTACATTGGCTTCGAGCCATTTCCTAGTCC
>JAFSVK010000187.1 GCA_017444985.1 Bacillota bacterium | reverse complement strand
GCTATTGAAGTAAAATTGAGATAGCTTGTTCGAGGACTGGGAAATGGCTCGAAGCCAATGTAGAGCATTGGTAAGAGACATTGACGACGTACTCGGGCAAGATAGCCAATTTTACGATTTATGACTTTTTAGAGGTTCCCATAATATGGGTTTTACCTCCATTGCTTATGCAAGACAATATAAGAAACTTTTTGCGTGAATACCAAACCCCGACAATTCCGCGGAATCATCAGTATTTTATGTATTATTACCGACGATATTGTTATACAAAATACTATATATTTTGTCAACCGAAATAACGCACATAATTCCGATACTGTAGTATTTTTTTATAATCAAAACCTAATAGAATTCTAATAGTGCGTGAAAGCAAGGTGTTTTCCTTAAAATTTAAACAAATAAGCCAACTTGTGTAAAATTGCTTATTGCAAAATATCTTATTTTGTAATAAAATAATACAGAATTTGTTTTTTCGGAGGAAAAAAATGAGTAAGTATAATTTCAAAGAAATCGAAAAGAAATGGTCACAGAGGTGGGCGGAAGAGCCTGTAAATCCCTCGGGTACCGACAAACCGAAGTATTATTGCCTTGATATGTTCCCTTATCCCTCGGGCAACGGCTTGCACGTGGGACACTGGAGGGGCTATGTTCTATCCGATGTTGTAAGCCGTTACAAGCTTTTACAGGGGTATGAGATACTTCACCCCATGGGCTGGGATGCTTTCGGTTTACCTGCGGAAAACTATGCCATAAAGACAGGTACCCATCCTGCGGTATCTACGGAAGAGAGTATCAAAAACATAAAGAGACAGGTCAACGACATAGCCGCTCTTTATGATTGGGATAAAGAGGTAAATACTACAGATCCTTCATTTTACAAGTGGACACAGTGGATATTTGTAAAAATGTTTAAAGAGGGTCTTGCATACGAAAAGGAAATGCCCCTTAACTGGTGCCCCAGCTGTAAGTGTGTACTTGCAAATGAGGAGGCTACCAACGGTGTATGCGATCGTTGCGGAAGCGTTGTTACAAAGAAGAACCTTCGCCAGTGGATGCTTAGAATAACAAAGTATGCCGACAGACTTTTAAATGACCTTGAGGGCTTGGATTGGCCCGAAAAGGTAAAGAAAATGCAGTCGGATTGGATAGGTAAGAGCTACGGTGCGGAGATAGATTTCCCGGTAGAGGGCACGGAGGAAAAAATAAAGGTGTACACCACAAGACCCGACACCCTTTACGGTGCTACCTTTATGGTACTTTCTCCCGAACATCCTCTTGCACTTAAAATAACCACAGCCGATAATAAAGAGGCTATGGAACAATATATATTCGATGCCAGCACAAAGTCCAATGTAGACCGTATGACAGATAAGTCAAAAACAGGTGTGTTTACGGGAAGCTACGGTATAAACCCTCTTAACGGTGCTAAAACTCCTATTTGGGTATCGGATTATGTGCTTGCCGACTACGGTACGGGTGCTATAATGTGTGTACCCGCCCATGACGAAAGAGATTTCGACTTTGCCAAAAAGTTCGATATACCCATAATACAGGTAATATCAAAAGACGGAAAAGAGCAGGAACTTACAGAAGCCTATACACAGCCCGGTATTATGATAAACTCGGGAGAGTTTAACGGTATGAACAGTGAAGAGGCTAAAAAGAAGGTACCCGACTACATGGAAGAGAAGGGCTTTGGTAAAAAGACCGTCAACTTCAAGCTTCGTGACTGGGTATTCTCCCGTCAGAGATATTGGGGAGAGCCTATACCTCTTGTACACTGTGAAAAGTGCGGTACCGTGGCAGTACCCGAGGATCAACTTCCCGTACTTTTACCCGAGGTGGAATCCTACAAGCCTACAGACAACGGAGAGTCCCCTCTTGCGGCAATAGATGAGTGGGTAAATACCACCTGTCCGGAGTGTGGCGGTCCCGCAAAAAGAGAGACCAACACCATGCCTCAGTGGGCAGGCTCAAGCTGGTATTTCCTCAGATATTGCGACAACCACAACGATAAGGAGCTTGCAAGCAAAGAGGCTCTTAAAAAGTGGATGCCCGTAGACCTTTATGTAGGTGGTATAGAGCACGCTGTTCTTCACCTTCTTTATGCAAGATTTTACACCAAATTCCTTTACGATATAGGTGTGGTGGATTTTGAAGAGCCTTTTACACGTCTTTTCAACCAGGGTATGATATGTAAAAAGAGCTCCAAAGACGGTAAACTCTACAAAATGAGTAAGTCCATGGGTAACGTGGTATCCCCCGATGAAACAGTTGATGCCTACGGCTGTGACTCTTTGAGAATGTACGAGCTTTTCATAGGACCTCCCGAGCTTGATTCCGAGTGGGATGATAACGGCATAGACGGTATATTCCGCTACTTGAACAAGGTTTGGAAGTTTGTGGATGAGTATAAAGATAAAATTATAGAACCTACGGCGGAAACGGAATTTGCAAGAAACAAGCTTATATCCGTAATTACACAAAGACTTGAAGCCCTTACGTTAAACACCGTAATATCGGGCTTTATGGAATACACCAACGCTATAATAGCAAACTCCAAAAAATTAAACGGTGTTGACAAAAAGACCCTTGACGATCTTGCCGTACTTCTTTCTCCCTTCGCACCTCATATTGCAGAGGAGATCTGGGAAGTGCTCGGACACAATGAGAGCGTATTCAAACAGAAGTGGCCCGAGTATGACGAAAGCAAGCTTGTTGTAAATACGGTAAAGGTTGCCGTACAAATAAACGGCAAGGTTAAGGTGACCATAGAGATAGCAAAGGATGAGCCTAAGGAATCTGCCCTCGAAAAGGCTAAACAGGCCCTCGGTGACAGACTTAAGGGAGATATTGTTAAAGAAATATATGTTCCCGGTAGGATCGTAAACATAGTAGCGAAGTAATATCTATGGAGGAGATTAAATGTCAATATTTGACTTTTTCTCGCTTTTAGGTGGAGTGGGACTCTTTCTCTTCGGTATGACCATGATGTCTACGGGTTTGAGAAATGCCTGCGGTGATAACTTAAGAGGTATACTTGAAAAAGCGACAGCCAACAAATTTTTGGCTATAATAGTGGGTGTAGCCGTGACCATACTTATACAAAGCTCATCAGCCACGGATGTTATGGTAATAGGCTTTGTTAACTCGGCTATGATGACCCTTGAACAGGCAATAGGTGTTATTATGGGTGCCAATATAGGTACCACCATCACCGCTCAGATCACAGCTTTCGATTTGAGCACCATAACACCCCTTGTACTTTTTATAGGTGTTGTACTCTATGTATTTGTTAAAAAGAGCTTTGTAAAATATATTGGCTCCATAATAATGGGCTTTGGTATGCTTTTCTTGGGTATATCCCTTATAAAGGCGGAAATAAAGCCCCTTGCCGACGCACCTTGGTTTGTGCACATTATAGATACTCTTTCAAATCCTGCACTTGCCATACTTTTCGGCATAGTATTTACGGCTCTTTTACAAAGTTCATCCTCTTCTACGGTAATATTCCAGTCCTTTGCCGTAGAAAACATATTAAGCTACGATACGGCGGTGTATCTTATAATAGGTGCCGCCATAGGTTCTACCGCACCTAACCTGTTGGCTTCCCTTACAGCGAACAGAAACGGTAAAAGAAGTGCCTATATTAACCTTATATTTAATATTTTAAGAGCTGTTATAATTATAATACTTATAAATATCTTCCACATCACAAAGATAATACAGGATATTTCTCCTTCCGATGTGGGAAGACAGATAGCAAACACCCATACCTTCTTTGCTATAGTGGCTGTTATAATACTTGCACCCGCTTCAAAGTTGATAATTAAAATAACAGAAAAAATAATACCCATACTTCCCGAAGAAACGGAGAAAATGGCAGACAGAGAGCTTAAGTTTATGACTCTCAACCAAAATCTTCCCTCTCCCATAGCCCTCCATCAGGCACAAATGGAAATAGCTCGTATGGGAAAACTTGCCACAAAGAACTTAAGGCAAGCTATAGAGTGCTTTTTCGATCCTACGGAGGCAAAAGTACAAAAGGTACTTGACAGAGAAGAATCCGTGGATATACTTACGGAAAAGATAGATGCGGGAGTGGTAAGGCTTCGTTCCCTGGGACTTACGGCTCTGGAAATAGAGAAAGTTTCCAAAATGACCATTGCCGTAAACGATATTGAAAGAATATCCGACTATGCCGAAAATATAGTGGAATATGTGGATATGCTCAAATCCCGAAAGGCAGAGCTTTCCGAGAAAGCTGTGGAAGAATTAAAGGAAATGGCTGAAGTCACCATAAAAAGCGTGGAGTTTTCAGTGGATATATTCGAAAAAGACGATTTTTCCAGCATCCCCGCCCTCTATGTTATAGAAGAACAGGTGGATAACTTCAAAGCCGACCTTATAGCAAACCATGTAGACAGGCTCATGGTATCAAGCTGCGACCCCGTAGCCGGGGTAGTCTTCACCGATATGGTAACAGACCTTGAAAGATGCTCCGACCACGCCTGCAACATAGCCTGTGCACTACAGGTAAGACCAAAATTAAAGTAAAGGGCACCTCTAAAAACTCATAAATCGTAAAATTGGCTATCTTGCCCGAATACGTCGTCAATGTCTCTCACCAATGCTCTACATTGGCTTCGAGCCATTTCCTAGTCTTCGAACAAGCTATCTCAATTTTACTTC
>JAFSVK010000186.1 GCA_017444985.1 Bacillota bacterium | reverse complement strand
GAAGTAAAATTGAGATAGCTTGTTCGAGGACTAGGAAATGGCTCGAAGCCAATGTAGAGCATTGGTGAGAGACATTGACGACGTACTCGGGCAAGATAGCCAATTTTACGATTTATGACTTTTTAGAGGTGCCCTTTTGTTATTTCCTCGGTTTTAACCGCATTTACCACCACTCTTTTGTCGGAGTTTGACACATCGCAGGTGATGAGGCTTATTATTTTGTCATTGGGTGTGGGGGTTATAGGTAAGGTGTAGAGGGAGCGGGATTTAAGTTCTTTTATGAAGGCTTCTCTTTCTTCCTCGCTCTTGTCTAAGGCCGTTAAAATCTCGGTGCCGTTACAGTTGTATACGGAAAATATCTCGTATTTTGTCCTGCTGTTTTCACCGAAAATATATATATAAGGGTATTTTTGGCAAAATTCCTCTTCTTTATAGTCGGCTATGAGCCTAAACATGGTACGGTTTTTCATACTGTGGCCGTATATAAGGCACTGAAAATCATCCATATTTGTGCGATAGTCCGCAAAAATACTGCCTACAAAGCTTTTATCTCCAAAAAAAGTATGGTGAAGATACTCTTCGTTATCTTTACCCTTTACCACGGGGTAGCTTATAAGACCGTCACAGGCGTATATCCAGCAAATATAATCGTGGTTTATATCAAAAAGTTCTTCCGTATCCACATAAAGCCAGGGGGTAGTGTTTTCGGTACCGACGCCCCCTTCCGATTGCTTTTCATCCGTTCCGTTTTCTTCTGCTTTTCCCGACTCTTCCGTTTTAATGACCTTTTTCTGCAGATCCTTGTATGTAACATCTGCATCCAGGTACATAAGCTGTGTATACCCCCATACAGAAAAGGACACCGCAAAAACCAAAAGTGCAAATATTCTTATGATCTTATATATATTCATAGTTTTTTCCGTCCTTTTCAAGGGAATACCGATAGAGACTAAAACAAAAAAGATTTGGCATCCATGTATACAAAAATTGATTTTTCTTTCTTCGGCTTTGGTAAATTATAATTTGTAGGTGTACATTATTTTTATGCCTTTGGCAAAAGAACCTCTCAGTCGGCTAATGCCGACAGCTCCCCTTTCAAGGGAGCCTAACGGTTGTTAGCTTTCTTTTTTCAAATTAAACACCGCATCCATACATTAACATTCCTTGTAGTTTTCGACAATGTATGAAAAGCAAACTTCCTTGCAACTACCACAACTGCCACAAAGCCTCGCCTGAACAGTCGCAGCTGACGGAGAGGTGGCAGCTTTAGCTGACGGAGAGGTTCCGTAATAACGATACATTTGTAATTGTCGAAATCAATGCCGGAAAATCAATTTTTTCGCGTAGGCCAAAAATTGATTTGTGTCAACAAATCAGTATTTATCAAAGCCCAATAAAAATCAATTTATATCGTAAACTTCTTCCAACCTTTTAAGGCTCTTTTGTATTTTTTCCATGTTGGCTTGGGAGGGGGTTTTGCCGGATATAAAGTATTCTACTTTTCCTTCCCCATGTAACTGTCCCGTAAGAGATATGCACCTGCTGACGGTCCCTTTGTTGCCGTCTAAAAGGTGTATATCCCCAAAAATACGCTTATACAAAGGCTTAAAGTAGTTGAAGTGAGTACAGCCCAAAACAAGGGAGGAATATTTCTTTTTGTCGTATCCTTCAAGAGCCTTTTCAATGTAGTTATATACCTCTTCCGAGCCAAAGTTGCCTTTTTCCGCAAAGCGCACGAGCTCCGGAAGTGCTACGGAATCCACGTTGCCTCCCGTATCGTATTTATCTATAAGTTTTTTAAGCTTTTCGCCCTTTACGGTTATGGGAGTGGCTGCCACAAGCACCTTTTTTTCCTTACCGTAGGTATCAAGGGCAAGCTTTACGGCAGGCTCCATACCTATTACATGAAAGGGAAAAGATGCCCTGAAATCCGCAGACAAGGTACTTGTTGCGGTATTGCAGGCAACTATAACGGCACTGACATTTCTTTCTTCAAAAAAGCGAAATATATCCTTCATATAGCCTCTTACGGTCTCTTTGGTCTTTTCACCGTAGGGCACGTGTTCTTCATCCGCATAATATATAAAATCGGCGGTGGGCATATCTTTCATAGCTCTGTGGAGCACCGAAAGGCCACCCATACCCGAATCAAAAATACCTATGGTTTTATCAGCGTTCATAAACGACCTCTTTTGAGAAAAATTTCTACCGTGAAATTATAGCACTCATAAAAATTTTTGTCAAATACAACAACGTTATGGATGTATGGGATCCCATAAAAAAAGGGGGTGTGAAAAAACACAATTTTTCACACCCCCTATGCTATTTGAAAATATTTTAACAATTAAAACAACCCTCATATATTGATTCCCGGTCAAGTTTTAATTACTTTCAACCAAAAAAGGGCATAGTTCCCCTAT
>JAFSVK010000185.1 GCA_017444985.1 Bacillota bacterium | reverse complement strand
TCATCTTTGGTGTAATTCTCTGGTTTATCACCTCGCAAATAAAATAGCTCATCTTTCATCCTTGCCCACATGCTTTCACATCTTGCATTATCATGACAACGCCCACCGGCACTGTTCATACTTTGTGTTATTTTGTACTTCTTCAATATATTTCTATATTTTTCGCTTATCATCTATGTTTATAAGCTCACTCATTTTAACTTCCCCGTTTCTTTAAAGCTTGTTCTCCAATCTCAGGGGGTTTGAGAGCATCACATTTTTAGTTGTAAAAAAATTGATCCCTTTGTGATTTTTTCTTTGTATACTAAAACAAACCCCAAAACCGCTTAGCTTTTCCCCTTGCTTATATTATACCATTTCCCCCGCCATTTTCAACCCTAAATCCCCTAAATATCGCCCTAACAGCCACAGCCCGAGATATACTTTTTTATGTGTAAACGAAATTTTTGTCGCATAACAAAGACCTTTGACACGCATATTTATTTTTTGCATATCAAAGGTCTTATTTTGATGTTCCCCCTTACTTTACCGCTATATCAGGCTATTTTTTCGGGGACGATACCGAGGAAATAGTTTTCTAAGAGATTCCATATTTCATCGCTGTCAAAGTTGCCTCCGAAAAGGTAGGTGAGCATTTGTACCGATACCTTGTGTCTTTCTACCACCTTTTCAAGAAGTCTGTTTCTGTAATTTTCAGGGTTTTCGCTTACGAGTCTTAAATTTTTGGTCTCATTTACATATACGTATATTTGGCTGTTTGTACCTCCGAGGGATTTAAATCTCAGTATACCGAAGGACTCCAAAACTCCGAGAAGGGTAAGCATCTCCTTGGCTCTGGTCTTTTTATCCTCATTTACAACATACATACTTCCTTCTTTGGCTTCCGACATTACGGTTTTAAAGCCTTTTTCTACCCAATGGAAGAAATTTCTCGAAGCGGGAGTAAACAGGTATTTTACGGTATTGTTTTTAAGTACCCTAACCGAAAACATTTTAGAATTCATTTTATTTGAATATGTTTTTGCATAGTTGGATATAGCTGCCAAAGCCACTCTTGCTATATTTTCCGCCTTAAACTTTCCTATTTTGGCATTCTGTTTTAAGTATGCCGCAATATCATCCTCGGACACAAAGGCATTGCTTCTTACCGAAGTGTTGAAAGCTTCCTTTAAGGCATTAAAAATATTGTTAAATATATCGGTGTAGTTTTGGGTAAACTCTACATCTACGCACATTGCCGCAGTAAAATCATACTTACTGTTAAAATCAAGCTCTATGCTGTTCGAATAAAGTAAATACTTAAATTGAGGAAAGCTCATACTTTGGGCATAGGAGGCTTCCCAGATCTTCTTTAAGTTTACAAGACAAACATTTTGCTCTTTATCTTTAAGTACGGCAGAACCCGGGTATTTTTTATTTATTTTATTCCTATCCACATCCTTAAGGCTAAAATATCCGTAAGAAAAAACGGGTATGGGTCTCATACGGAAGGGCATAAGTCCACGGTTGTCGTAATCTTTCTGTATGAGAAGCATGGCGGTTTTGACCTTATTTATAAGCTCTGTCTCGTCACTCGAATTGGAAGTGTCAAAAATATAAGAAAAGCTTTCGGTATCTATAAGCATTTCATTTCTTTTCTTATACCTTTTATCTCCGCTATCTTTATTACGATGTGCCGTAAAGAGTTCAAGTATTTTCTTTTGCACTTCCACAAGCTGGCCTTTCTTCAATATAGACATACCGTGAAGTCTGTTTATATGCATAAAGTCCTTGCTCATAAACTTATATACGGCATGGCCCGCTATGGATTTATCTCTGGCGGCACGGCCTATTTCCTGCATATAGTCACATACATTTCCCGTAGGTGCAAAATGAGATATGACAGCAATATCGGGAATATCTATACCCATTCCGAATGCCTTTGTAGCTATCATTACAGGCTTTTTCCCCGTCAAAAAATCTTGAAAGTTTTCATTTTTTTCTTCTGCTTCCATCTTGCCGTTATAGGTGGCAACATAATCTCCCAGGTTTTTCATGTCGCAAAAGGCATAAAATCTATCGATCAGACCAACGGTAGGGAAATATATCAATGTCTTTTGTCCTCTCATAAGACAAGTATCTATCATAGATGTTAAAGACTCAAATTTGTCAAGCTCATATTCTGTTTTGTTGCGGACGGTCTCAACTTCGCTTACTTCTATGGAAATATTATCTCTCTTTAAATAGCCGAGATATGATATAGGGTCTATCATGTGAAGGCTGTCAAGGGTCTCACCGTACATATCCTCTTTTCCGCCGTAAATAGCTGTTGCGGTAAAGGTGGCAATAACAAATGACATAGGGCCTTCTTCCGCCTTTCCTTGGGTAACGCGAAGTTTACTTATATGGTCGCCCAGAAACCAGTAGTCGGGTCTGAACTGTTTTCCCCAAGTAGTAACTATATGTGCCTCGTCCACAATAATAAGTCCTATCCTTCTTGAACCTATCAACTGTGTAACATCGCTTCTGCTAAGTAAGGACTCGGGTGAAAGATAGAGCATATTGCACTCACCCTTGGCAACACTTTCTAATATCTCCTCTTTTACAATGGGTGAAATATCGGAGTTTATGGTTCTTGCTTCGTAATATCCTTTTTCATTTAAGGCTTGTACCTGGTCGTTCATTAAACCTATAAGGGGAGTGATAACTATTGTAAGCAAGTTATATTTTTCCGCCAAATACATAGCAGGCAACTGAAACATAAGGGATTTTCCCGCACCCGTAGGTGCGGTAACAAAAATATCCCTTGCGCTTTTCCCCTCCACACATGCCTCCACCTGTGATATCATATCCCCTATGATCTTTTCCTGAGATATGGATACGACCTTCTTTTCTCCCCTTTCAAGTGCCTCCATATCGTATACTTTTATATCTCTAAAATCCTTATAACCCCAATATTTTTCCATATAGCCCTTTATTTCGGGGTAGGATATAACATGAGAGTAATCATAGTCCTCACCTACCTTAGTATCGGGCTTTTCTTGTTTTTCACCTATAGTATATATTTTGATCTTCTCGTTGCTAAGCTTGACATTGTCGATGTTATAGCAACAAAATATACCATCTTCGGTTTTTACAAAATTTGAGAAAATATCAACATACTCATTTAAACTATTCGCAGGTATAAGCTCTGTATCGCCTCCCACATCGTCATTAAAATGTGCCAAAAGAGACTCTTTCGCATCCTCGGGCATGAGGGCATTTATAGGATAAAAGTTTTCGTACTCGGGGTTTTCGAATATGATTATATTTTTAAATTGCGAAAGTATAAAATCGTACAGACATACAAATTCTTCAAAAGATACTATTTTTTCTTCCGTAGAAACAAGCTCCATTATCCTTTGGATCTTATTATCTATCACCTTGGATATATCTGTTTTTGCGGCTCCAAGTTCCTCCATAGCATAGCCTTTAAGTACAAAGAGTGTAGAGTTGCCCTTCTCTTCTTCTATAATGCGCTTTATATCTTCAATACACTTAGGCTGCATAGTAATCCTCCAATCCTCGAGTCCATCTTGATCTTCTTAACTTCACGAGAGCCTTTACTTCTATTTGACGAATTCTTTCTCTTGAAACATTGTACCTTTTGCCTATAGCCTCAAGTGTCATTTTCTCACTGCCTCCGAGACCAAAGCGCATCCAAAGAACCGCTCTTTCCTTCTTCGTAAGGACCAACTTCATAACTTTAATGAGATCTAACAGCATAAGTTTTTTAAAAACCTCATCTTCAACATTAAAAACATCGGGTAACAACTCCATTAACTCCGTGTCGCTGTTCTCATTTCCCACTAATCTGTTCAAGCTTGCCAATTTCAGAAACTTTTCTCCGAAATTTAAAAGTAATTCTATATCGGCTATGGTATACGGCTTTTCTCTTTCCTCATTCAGTATATTTTTAATTTCTTCCAAGGAACCGCCGTTTAACTTATTGCTAAGTCTTTTTACCTTAACTACCTGTTCAAATACATGTACGGGTATTCTTATAGTGTAACCCGTATCCATGATTTCACGGGTAATAGCCTGTTTTATCCACCAGCAAGCATAGGTGGAAAATTTATATTCCGTAGACACATCATACCTTTCTGCGGCTTTCTGTAAGCCTATAAAGCCCATACTGCAAAGATCATCAATTTCCAAACCCGAAGGGTTGTAGGCTTTTAACATTTTGTAGGCTATCTTCAATATCAATCTTCTGTTTTTATCGTACAAAATATCAAGAGCTACCTTTTCACCACGCTGATACAGCACACAAAGCTGCTCATTGGTAAGTTTTTTCATATCCTTACGCTCAACACCGTAATTCGGAACATCTTCCACAGTTTCGGAAACGATAAGAAAATTATGTTCTAAAATAATACTGTACACCTCTGTGAACTCTTCTTCACTCAAGTTACCAACAAAATTCATAAACTTTTCTTCGCTTATCTCGTTGTTTGCATTTGAGTTCTTCTTAGCCCATGATAAAATATAACTTGTGTTCAACATAATGAATTCCTCCTGTAAAATAATGGATTTGTTTTTTTGTTATGCACTAAGTATACACTTCTTAGTTCATATCTTTTCCGAATTATAAATTTTTACTGTGTATTTATATTTTCGTTCCTTTATCTGTATATATGATACCAACTTCAATGTACTATAAATGGTACACAAAAAAATTTTTTATAAATAATTTTTAAAATTTTTTAAAATAAATTTTCACGGTAATCTTTGAACTTTTTTATTGTATATACAATGGAGTACATGGTATAATTCATAAAACCAACAAAAGGGCACCTCTAAAAAGTCATAAATCGTAAAATTGGCTATCTTGCCCGAGTACGTCGTCAATGTCTCTCACCAATGCTCTACATTGGCTTCGAGCCATTTCCTAGTCCTCGAACAAGCTATCTCAATTTTACTTC
>JAFSVK010000184.1 GCA_017444985.1 Bacillota bacterium | reverse complement strand
GAAGTAAAATTGAGATAGCTTGTTCGAGGACTAGGAAATGGCTCGAAGCCAATGTAGAGCATTGGTGAGAGACATTGACGACGTACTCGGGCAAGATAGCCAATTTTACGATTTATGAGTTTTTAGAGGTGCCCTAAATAACTTCATTTAAAACATTAATATGATAAAGGGGGAAGGATATGTTTTGTGTTAAATGCGGATATAAATTAAGTCCCGAGGATGTTTTTTGTAATAACTGCGGTGCCAAGAGAGAAACCGATACCGTTAAAAACCAAAGTAATGTTGCAACTCCTCAAGGTGGAGGCAACTATAATATAAACAGTGCATTTTTTAACGGGGGAAATAATACCTATACGCAGAATTCCCCTGTTGCGGGTAATTATAATCCCTATGCATCAACACAAAACTTTTACCCACAGCAAAAGCCTAAAAACAAAGGTGTTGTTATAGCTGTAATAGTGACTGTTTTGGTTCTTTTGGCAGCGGGAGGAGGAGCCGCGGCATACTTCTTATTAAACAAAGATGCAGACATAAAAGATGTACTGTCGGGTTCGGATAAAGCCTCAGTAATAGATGAAGTAGACTTAAATGAGTTTGTAAAAGCCGAGTTTTCGGGTAAAGATACGGAAGGTGAAGCGAAATTTTCCTTTGATAAAGTTGCTTTTGACAAAGAGTACGGAGAAAAAATCACCTTAAATGCAAAGAAGGCAAGGGCGATAACAGGCGAAAAAGATATAAAAGCAGCCGATTTTATTGCCTATACTTTGGAAAATAACTTTGAAGAGGGTATGACAGGGCTTTCAAACGGTGATGAGATACGTTTTAGTTGGAAGGATGTTTCTAAAGTCGATATTGTAAATTGTACCAATATTAAAAATGTAGTTTACTCCGATGTTGATTTTAAAGTATCGGGACTTGATAAGCTTGAGGAAAAAGATCCCTTTGAAAATATAGATGTGAGCTTTCAAGGTACAGAGGGAACCGGAAAGGTTTTGATAACCAATAACAACAAAAGCCCTCTCACTGATATAAAGTTTGATTTCAGCAATGACGGTACGTTAAAAAACGGAGATGTTGTCAAAATAAGTATTTCTTCGAAGGAATGTGAAAAGTATCTCAAAAAAGGCATAAAGATCATTGAAACAGAAAAAGACTATACTGTTTCGGGCTTAAAAGAAAAAGTTCAAGAAACGGTTACGGAAGTACCTGTAGAAGAATCTCAGCCTAAGTACACCGAGTATATATTGCCCGAGAGCAACAGCAGATATATATCAAAAAGCGAGCTTGCAGGCTTTAATGAACAACAGCTTCGTATAGCAAGAAATGAGATATACGCCCGTAGAGGAAGGCGCTTTAACGACGCTTCTTTGCAGACCTATTTTAATACTTGCAGTTGGTATAACGGAACCATTTCTCCCGAAAATTTTAACGAGGATGTTTTTAACCAATATGAGAGAAGTAACTTGGATCTGATTACTGAATATGAAAGTGAGAGGGGTTACTGATGGTATTACAAGGAATCTTAGGTGCTGTTTGCATATCGATTTTTTCGGTGTTCGCATTAGTCAGTATGCCCGAAACCAAAATTTTTTTTCAAAGAACGGAAATTACGGAGGCAGTAACGGAGGAAAGCACATACATATATGAAGAGCAAAATACCGTTACGGAAGTCACAACGGAAGAGATAAGCTCAGTACCGAAAAGTAGCGGAAAAATCGTAGTTATAGATCCCGGACATCAAAGAGTAGGCAACAGTGAACAAGAGCCCATAGGCCCCGGAGCAACGGAAACCAAAAATAAAGTTACTTACGGTACGGAAGGTGTAAAAAGCGGAATTGCCGAGTATGAACTTAACCTCTCCGTATCCCTGAAATTAAAGGATAAATTGGAAAATATGGGCTATACGGTCATATTGACAAGGGAAAACAACGATGTAGACATAAGCAACATGGAAAGGGCGGAAATAGCTAACAATGTCAATGCCGATGCCTTTGTAAGGATACATGCAGACGATTCGGAAAATTCCGAGGTAAAGGGTGCAATGACGATTTGCCAAACACCATCAAATCCTTATAACGGTGGGCTTCATAAAGAAAGCTATGCACTTTCCGAGGCTGTGCTTAATAATATAGTTTCCGCAACGGGAGCTGAGAAAAGAAATGTATGGCAAACAGATACCATGAGTGGTATAAACTGGGCAAAAGTTCCTTGTACGATAGTGGAAATGGGCTTTATGTCAAACCACGAAGAAGATATGTTGCTGGCTACGGAGGACTACCAATATAAAATGGCAGAGGGTATAGCCAAAGGTATTGATGAATATTTAAGGAACAAAGAATAATTTTATTTGAGGGCTGTAATATGCCCTCTTTTTTATGCTTTTTTTATACAGTTTTAATTTATTTTTAATACTTTTCCTGACTTCCGACGTTTTACTAAAAACATAGTACTCACGACTCAATTAACATGCAAAAATCGAAAATATTTTTCACCTCAGTTTCGGTAAGGTACAATGCGTCAAGATTGATTAAGCCGGTGGCTTTTTTGATTTTTTCGT
>JAFSVK010000015.1 GCA_017444985.1 Bacillota bacterium | reverse complement strand
ATTGAAGTAAAATTGAGATAGCTTGTTCGAGGACTGGGAAATGGCTCGAAGCCAATGTAGAGCATTGGTGAGAGACATTGACGACTAACCTTTGCAAGATAGCCAATTTTACGATTTATGAGTTTTTAGAGGTTCCCTTTAGGTTGCGTTGCGAACACTTATCCACAACACATACAGGGGTATTTTACACCAAAAAAAGATTATTGTAAATATTTTTTTTTAATTTGTAACATTTTGAAACATCTCTTAAGGCTATATTTTAAGAAATGTATCCCGGTACCTTGGCATAACCGCCCTTGGCTTTTGCCATTTCATCTATGGTCACAAGCTGAAATCCCATTTCGTCAAGCTTGGGTATAGCCCTTACCATAGCCTGTGCGGTAGTGGGGTGCAGGTCGTGCATAAGTATAACGCAACCGTCCTTGGCATTTTTAATAACGGTATTGTACACATAGTCCGCATCTCTGTACTTCCAATCAAGAGTATCCACATCCCAGTTGAACCAAGGTATGGAGACCGCATCTCGTACCTTTGAGTTTACGGAGCCGTAGGGAGGCCTTCCTATCATGGGATAGATACCCGTTGCCGTATATACGGAGTTGGAAGTTTTGTTTACCTGATATTTTATGGCATCGGCACCCAAGGTCACAAGGTTTGCATGGTCGTAGGTATGGTTTCCTATTTGACAGCCTGCCTCCACCGCCTTTTTCACAAGAGAAGGATTGGCATCTACCATACTTCCCACCACAAAGAAGGTGGCTCTGCCGTCTACCTTCTTTAAAGCATCCACAATAAGCTCTGTGGAGCCTGCTCTGGGACCATCGTCGAAGGTAAGAGCTATCATAGGCTTTTGGGGATCTACGATCCTACCCGGCTTTTTAGAGGGCACAAGGGTAAGGTGAGCCTTTTCAACTCCGTTTTTGTAGAAATAAAGACTGTAGCTTGCATCCTGCCAAGAAAGTGTAAGACCCAATACATCGGCAAATTCCTTTATTTTAATATAAAACTTACCGTTTACCTTTATACAGGGAAGGTCTGTCTTTTCCGCCGTATTTAAAAGTGTTATGTAGCCTGTTACTGGCTCTGCGCTGTAGGGTGCGGAAGCATCCGTTGTGGCGGTATTTGTGTACTTTCCATCCTGTATGCCCATTTCCCAGTTTGCATAGTCTGTGAAAATATCAAAGCTTGCATCCGTACCGCTGAGCAAAAGTGCCACATCCTCTGCGGCTATGTACTTGAAACCGCCCACATCATAGGCATATACTTTATGCTCTCCTATATTGCCCTCTATCCTTGCAGCCTTTGTTTCGGCAAAAACGCTTATACCGAAAACAGCTGTGAGAAAACAGGCAAAAAGGAGCATAAAACTTAATTTTTTTACCATTTTTTACTTATCTCCTCTTCTTTAATGTTGTAGGTATCGCAAAATTTTTTAATATCGTTCTCATTCCTTACAAGTGCGAGACCCAAAAACTTCCCCGTATCCTTTTCGGTAAAGCCTATTTGCTTTTCTCCGTTGCAGATACTTGCAAGTATGGTGGGTGTATGCTTTTCGGGATCATAGGGAAATATATTTTCTTTCTTTTTAAACATGAGCCTCAGCCTCCATAAGACTTTTAAGATATGCCTCATCTTCTTTTGAAAGCTTTGCCTTCTCCAAAAGCTCGGGTCTTTTTTTTAGGGTCCTTTCAAGGGACTTTTCCCTTCTCCACTTATCCACAAGGCCGTGGTTTCCGCTTAGAAGCACTTCGGGCACGGCTCTTCCCATAAACACGGGAGGTCTGGTGTACTGCGGATACTCCAAAAGGTTATCTTTAAAAGTTTCGTTTTCAAAGCTTTCGCTTTTTGAAAGCACTCCGGGTATAAGGCGGGATACTGCATCCACAACTATCATGGCTCCAAGCTCTCCCCCCGTTAACACATAGTCACCTACGGAAACCTCCTCCGTAACTATTTCTTCTATCACCCTCTCATCCACACCTTCGTAGTGTCCGCAAAGTATTACAATGCCTTGAAGCTTCGCATATTCCTCTGCCTTTTTTTGAGTAAAGGGCTTTCCTTGGGGGCTCATATATATTACCGGGGCATCCTTTGCCCTTTCTTTTATGCTCATATAAGCTCTGTATATGGGCTCGGGGCTCATCACCATACCTGCGCCTCCGCCGTAGGGATAGTCGTCGGTATGCCTGTGTTTATCTAAGGTATAGTCCCTTATATCCACGGCATTTATATCTATAATGCCCTTCTTTTCCGCCCTGCCCACTATACTTGAAGAAAGGGTGTTTCTTATCATCTCGGGGAAAAGAGTAAGTATATCAAATCTCAATCTCTCAAGCCCTCCAAAAGGTGGACCTTCATTTCCTTTTTATCCGTATCCACATTTAAAATACATTCCTTTATAGCGGGTATGAGTATGTCCTTTGCCCCTTCTTTAGATACGGTATATACGTCGTTGGCACCCGTAAAAAGTACCTCCGAAATATTTCCCAGTTCTTCGCCCTCATCACTTATGACACGCATACCGTAAAGGTCTTTTACATAGTACTCTCCCTCTTCAAGGGGTATAGCCATATCTCTTGTGACCTTAAGTATACCGCCTTTAAATGTTTCGGCTGTTGTCATATCGTTTACGCCTTCTATTTTTATAAGTACAAACTGCTTGTGATACCTTACGGAAACAATATTGTACTTTTGTATTTTCCCTCTTAGATCTATATATACAAAATCCAGTTCTTCAAATCTGGTTATATCGTCTGTATGGGGGATAACTCTCATTTCACCCTTTATACCTTGGGTGTTTACTATCTCCCCTATCACAAAAAAATCTTCATTCATTTCCATATACCAAAAATGCCGTGAAAGGACGTTTCCCAAAGGAAACCGCCCCGCTTCCGAAAACTCGAAAGACCCCTTCACAGCCATTATTTCACATTATTTTAACAACTATTTTTTTGTTTTCCTTGCCTGCGGCAGATTTCATAAATGTGCGGATAGCTTTTGCGATCCTTCCCTGCTTGCCTATTACCTTGCCCACATCTTCCTGAGCCACGGTAAGTTCGAGAATGAGAGCATCCTCATCCTCTCTTTCGCTTACCGATACGGACTGAGGGTCATCTACAAGGTGTTTTGCAAGAACTTCAAGCAATTCCTTCATAGAATTACCTCCTATTATCCCTCTATGACGCCGGCCTTCTTTAATAAAGCCTTAGCTGTATCTGTGGGCTGAGCACCGTTTGATAACCACTTCTTAGCCTCCTCGGCATTTACCTTAAGCTCTATAGGCTCTACGGTAGGGTTGTAGTAACCAAGCTCTGCTATATTCTTACCGTTTCTTGCAACCTTAGAATCTGTTACAACTATTCTGTAGAAAGGGTTTTTCTTAGCACCTAATCTTGTAAGTCTGATCTTAACCAATGTATTCACCTCCTTATTATGTGTATATTAGTATATCAGAAGGGAAATTTAAACTTCCTCTTTCCGCCTTTGGTCATATCCCCGAACTGCTTCATCATTTTCTTCATATCCGAGAACTGCTTTAAAAGCTTATTTACTTCCTGTATGCTTCTTCCGCAGCCCTTGGCTATCCTTCTTTTTCTCGAGCCGTTTAAAATATCGGGGTTTGCTCTCTCCTGCTTTGTCATAGACTGTATTATGGCTTCCACATGTTTTGTGGCATTGTCGTCTATATTTACGGCATCAAGGTCAATTTTACCTCCTATGCCGGGGAGCATCTTCATAAGGTCTTTTAAAGGACCCATTTTCTTTATTTGCTGCAGCTGTGTCAAAAAGTCGTTAAGGTCGAACTCCTGTGCCTTAAGCTTTTTCTCCAGCTCCATAGCCTCTTTTTCATCATAGGCGTTTTGGGCTCTTTCTATGAGGGAGAGCACATCTCCCATGCCCAATATTCTCGATGCCATTCTGTCGGGGTGGAAGGGCTCCAAATCTTCAAGCTTTTCTCCCATACCCACAAACTTTATGGGCTTACCCGTTACCGCTCTTACGGAAAGGGCTGCACCGCCTCTTGTATCACCGTCCATTTTGGTGATTATGACACCGTCTATACCAAGTCTGTCATTAAAGGTCTGTGCCACATTTACAGCATCCTGACCCGTCATGGCATCTATTACAAGAAGTATTTCCTGAGGTCTTACCTCTTCTTTTATATTTACAAGCTCCTCCATAAGCTCTTCGTCTATATGAAGTCTACCTGCCGTATCCACTATGACCACATCGTTGCCGTGGGCTTTGGCATATTCCACAGCCTCTTTGGCTATTTCCACGGGGTTTGATATACCCTTTTCAAATACGGGTATGTCGTAGGCTGCTCCCACCACCTGCAACTGCTTTATAGCGGCGGGTCTGTATACGTCACAGGCTGCCAAAAGAGGTCTTTTGCCCTTGTGCTTCATTTGAGCCGCAAGCTTTCCCGTAGTAGTGGTTTTACCCGCACCTTGAAGGCCTGCCATCATAAACACCGTAGGTGTCTTTGATGAGTAGGTAAGGTTTGCCCTTGTGGTACCCATAAGCTCCACCAACTCGTCATTAACTATTTTAATGACCTGCTGTGCGGGATTAAGACCTTCAAGCACATCTGTGCCTACAGCCTTTTCCGATACCCTGCTTATGAAATCTTTGCATATTTTAAAGTTAACATCCGCTTCAAGAAGCGCAAGCTTTACCTCCCTTAAGGCTGCCTTAACATCCTTTTCGGTAAGTCTGCCCTTTCCCCTTAAGTTTTTAAAAACATCTCGAAGCTTTCCGGATAAATTTTCAAATGCCATTTTATCACCTACAAAAACATTTCCTTAAGCCTTGATATAAGGTAGGCTTTTTCTTCCTCCCCAATAGGTAGTTCCGAGAGCTTTAGGGAAATATCCTCAAGTTTCTTCTTATTGTCAATATGTTTTTTAACAAGATACAATCTGTCTTCGTAGTCGGTAAGTATTTTCTTCGTTCTTTTTATAATGGTATGTACCGCCTGCTTTGTACAGCCATGCTCATAGGCTATCTCATTGAGAGAAGCATCTTCAAGATAGTGTTTTCTGAAAATATCCTTTTGCTTGTCCGTTAAAAGATCGCCGTACAAGTCGTACAAAAGGGTATTGTAGTAAATATCTTCCATACAAAACAACTCTTCGTTTAGGGGTCAACCAATTTTACTTTACCGCACTCGAATTATTCTACACTATAAAAGACACTTTGTCAACAACTTTT
>JAFSVK010000183.1 GCA_017444985.1 Bacillota bacterium | reverse complement strand
GGACAATTGCGTAGCAATTGGCTTTTGGCTATGCCAAAAGTTGTGAACTGCGGATTTAAAGTCTGCCGACGGCGATAATGTTTATATATTTTACTACAAAGGGCTGTGAAAAAGCACATTTTGTTTTTTCACAGCCCCGATGGGAATGTACATATTCTTTGTTCTAAAAAATTTGGATTTTTAGTATTACTCCTTTTCCTCCGGTGAGGAAGACTCGTTTTCTCTGAAAAACTCTACAGCCACCGTAAGGCATATTTTTTTGATGCTTGAATCGTCATCTATTGCCTTGATTTTTTGGAGAACATACTTTTCTCCTTTCAATTTGTGGAGTATGTAGGCATATACAGTGAAAAAAATTAATGCCAAGTTGACCCTTACACTGTATATAAAGATTACGGACAACAACAGAGCAAGGGGTATTGCTTCGAGTATGCCGGGAATAAATATGTTTTTGAAAATTTCCATAGACTACCTCCTTAGTCATTTAAGATATTGGTTGCTTCCTCATCGGAGAGGCTTTCAAGGTCTCTCAGTTTTCTTGTAATGGCATTTGTTCTTGTGGTCATTAGTTTGTTCAGGTCGTTTTCGGCTTCGTTAAGCTTTTTCTGCATTTTTTCCAAAATTTCGGTATATTTTTCAAATTCCGTTTTAACGGCGGATAGAAGCTTAAAGGCATCGTTACTTCTTTTGCTTATGGCAAGGGTCTTAAAGCCTAAACTCAGGCTGTTTAGAAAGGCGGCTATTGTGCTGGGACCGCAGATATTTATTTTAAAATCTCTTTGTAGCTCCTCTATCATACCCATATTAACAGCCTCGGCATACAGTCCCTCAAAGGGCAGGAACATTATGGCAAAGTCGGTGGTGGCGGGAGGGGCTATATATTTTGTGATCTCCTTTGCTTCGTTTCTTAAAGTGGTACGCAGTTGTTTTCTGCAAGCTTCTATTTTTTCTTTATCGCCTTCTTCATAGGCGCTTTGGAGAGCGGAAAAGGTATCTCCGGGAAGTTTAGAATCTATTGGAAGGTATACCTCTGTGTCCTTGCCGGGAAGTTTTACGGCAAACTCCACTCTTTGCCCCGAACCTTGTACCGTTTCCGTGTTTTCCGCAAATTGTTGGGGGGAGAGTATTTCGGTGAGTATGGCTTTAAGCTGTATTTCTCCCAATATACCCCTTTGCTTTACATTTGTAAGCACTTTTTTAAGGCTTCCCACATCCGAGGCAATATTACTCATTTCCCCAAGCCCCCTCTGTACAGCCTCAAGATTTTGGCTGACGGTGGCAAAGGAGGAGGTAAGCCTTTTATTCAAGGTCTCCTGTAGCTTTTCGTCTACCACCTTACGCATATCTTCAAATTTTTCTATGTTTTCGTTTCTTATCTTTTCAAGGTTTTCGTTCAAGTCTTTTTGAATACTTGCAAGCTTATTGTTGCTTTCCACGGAAAAAGAATGAAACCTCTCCTCTTGTCCTTTGCCTATGTTGCAAAGGGTGTTGTTAAAGTCGTTTTGTTTTTCGGCAAGGCTCTCGGACATGGTTTTTATTTTGTCTGCAAGATATTCCCTTTCGTCTTTTTGGTCTTTTACAAGCTCGGTCCTTATATCGGAAAGTATTTTGGAAGAGGAGTTTATAATATCCTCTTTTATATCTGCTTCTTTACCCGTCTTTGAAAACAGGAATATAAGTAAAGCATTTACAACACATACCACCAGTATAAGTATTAAGATAATGTCTGTCATAATTATCTCCTCCTTCTTTTTCTTTCATTATACACAAGTTTTTGTCCAATAAATAGCCCAATAGTAAAATTTTGGTTAAAATTTTAAAAAAATATATATAACAAATACGCGTGGATAAAGTATTGAAATGTTGACTGAGTTAGTGTATAATAAAAAGTTAGGAGAATTAGTTTTTTGACCTATACGCAAGGTTAAGAGAGGTAAATTATGAATGAACTTTTGGTAAAAGATGCCCTTAAAAGTTTTTTGAAAGAAGATATAGGCACGGGAGATCTTTCGGCAGAGCTTGTTTTCGGCGATGAAGATAGGTCCGAAGGTGTATTTCTTGCCAAAGAAGAGGGTGTTATCTGCGGTGTCGGGCTTATTGAAAAGGCTTATTCACTTTTTGAGGGTGAGTATTCCGTTACACTTTGCAAAAAAGACGGAGACGCAGTCAAAAAGGGTGATATCATAGCAAGGGTTGAGGCAAAGACCAAAACCATGCTTTCTTGTGAGAGAGTTGTGCTTAATCTTATGCAACTTATGAGCGGAATTGCTACCCTCACAAGAAAATATAAGCAAACTTTAGATGATGACACCATAAGACTTTGCGACACCAGAAAGACACACCCGGGTCTCAGAGTATTTGAAAAATATGCCGTAAGGGTAGGGGGAGGATACAACCACCGTATGGCATTATATGACGGTGTTATGCTTAAGGATAACCATATAGCCTATGCGGGGAGCATTGAAAAAGCCGTTGCCCTTGTAAAGGAAAAACTGGGTCACATGGTCAAAACAGAGGTAGAGACAGAGACCTCGGAGCAGGTGCAAGAGGCTGTAAAGGCGGGAGCGGATGTTATAATGTTTGACAACAGAAGCCCCGAAGAGATAAAAGAGCTTGTAAAGCTTATATCTAAGGAAAAAAATATTATCACGGAGGCTTCGGGAGGTATAAGGCTTGATACCATAGCAACATTTAAAGGTTGTGGTGTGGATTATCTTTCTGTAGGAGAGATCACAAACGGTGCAAAGCCTCTTGATATAAGCTTTAACAGTACGGGAGCCCTTAAGCCGGGAAGCGGAGGAGAATACATTGCTGAATAAAGAAGAAAAATTAAAAAAAATACAAGATATTAAAAAAGAGTACGGCGAGGATCTTTTGATACTTGCCCACCACTACCAAAATAACGACATAGTATCTCTTGCCGACTATACGGGGGATTCTTTAAAGTTGGCAAAGTACGCACAGGAAAACAAAAAAGCCAAATATGTAGTATTTTGCGGAGTGCATTTTATGGCTGAGACCGCAGACATACTTACAGAGGATTGGCAGAAGGTACTTTTGCCCGCAGGCGGTGCGGGCTGTCCCATGGCGGATATGGCAAACCTCGCAGAGGCGGAAACAGCTTGGGAAGTACTAAAAATAGAGTTTGACAAGGATCTCCTGCCCGTTACCTATGTAAATTCCCGAGCCGATATAAAGGCATTCTGCGGTTCTAAGGGAGGCTCCACCGTTACAAGCGGAAATGCTCCGAAGGTTATGGAGTGGGCACTTTCACAAAATAAAATAGTCCTCTTCCTTCCCGACAGACATTTGGGAGAAAATACAGCCTATGAGCTTGGTATAGAGCCTAAAAATATGGCGATATACAACAGAAAAACACAAAAGGTTGAATACGAATGTCCCAAGGAGGATGTTAGGATAGTGCTTTGGGACGGCTACTGCCATGTACACCATGCCATAACCGTAAAGCACATAGAACAGGCAAGAAACTCCCTTCCCGAGGCAAAGATAATCGTTCATCCCGAATGTCCCTTTGATGTTGTAAGAGCGGCGGATGGCTACGGCTCAACGGAATACCTTATAAACACCGTCAAAAACGCTCCTGCGGGAAGTTCATGGGTGGTAGGTACGGAGTCTAACCTTGTAGCAAGGGTAAAGGCTCAAAATACGGATAAACAGGTGTACATACTTGATACTCACAGTGTATGTACAAACATGAACAAAACAAATCTTGATAACCTTCTTGAAACCTTGGAGGATATCAAAAACAATAACTTTTCAAAACAGGTAAAGGTCAGCAAGGATATAGCGGAAGATGCGGTTAAAAGCCTTGACACCATGCTTGAGCTTTGCTGAAGGAGGAAAAAATGAAGTGTGGTTTTATAGGTGCCGGGAATATGGGCGGTGCCATTATAAAAGGCCTTGTGGTAAATAAGGCTGTGGATAAAAAGGAACTTTTCTTTTTTGAAACAAGTCCTGCCATAAAGGAAGAAAGAGTAAAAGAGTTGGGTATAGTTGCCTGCGAAAGCACAAAAGAGCTTATTGAAAAAAGCAATGTGGTATTTCTTGCGGTAAAGCCTAACATACTGCCTACGGTACTTCAACAAAACAAGGAGTATTTCAAAGAAAACTCTCCCCTTGTTATATCCATGGCGGCAGGTGTGGAACTTAATAAAATAAAAGAAAATATAGGCTATGAGGCAAGAATAATGAGGATCATGCCAAATATGAACGCCCATATTTTAAAAAGCACAACGGCATTCTGCAGAAACAACAATGTTACCGATGAAGAATACCAAAAGGCACAAGAACTTCTCTTTGCCATAGGTTCCGCCTTCGAGGTGGAAGAAAGTAAATTCGGAGTATTTTCCGCAATTGCAAGCTGTTCTCCCGCCTATGTGTATATGTTTATAAATTCCCTTGCACAGGCTGCTTTAAAAGAGGGTATGCCTAAGGCAACGGCTCTTAAAATAGCCGCCGATGCCGTGGCGGGCTCGGCACTTATGCTCTCTTCAAAGGATGTACATCCTTTGGAAATGGCAGACAAGGTATGCTCCCCCGCAGGTACTACCATAGAAGGTGTACTTAAGCTTACGGAGTGTGGCTTCGAAAATGCGGTAATGAAGGCGGTATCCGCCTCCGTTGAAAAAGACAGAATGTTGGGGAAATGATAAGATCTGAAAGGAAAAGAAAATGAAATCAAAAGTATTAAAATTATTGGCTACGGGTGTTATGGCAGTCGCTTTGGCTGCAAGTTTCGGAGCGTTTACGACTTTTGCGGAAACCGTAAAGGCTTCGGGGAATTTGGATGGAGATGTTATTGGGTGGAAGTATTATGCGGATAAAGACAAAACCCAAGAGATAACAGAGGAAGAATACTGGGAAGATCCTTATAATAGTAATTATACATCTGAAAAAGTTATTGAAAAATCATGTAAGTGGACGCTTTATAATTCCGGAAGGCTGGATATAACATTAAACAGCGGATATAAGAGCGGTACCATAGCGGATTTTTCAAAGGTCACGGATGTACCTTGGTATCAGTATAGGAGCTCTGTAACAAGTGTAAATGTTGCAGAGGGTGTTACAAGTATAGGTAAGTGGACCTTCGGTTCCCTTGAAAATTGTAAAAGCGCAACTTTACCCTCTACCATAGATACCATTCCCGTGTCTTGTTTTAGCGGGTCGGGACTGACAACATTTACAATGCCTCAAAATATTAAAAAAATCGCTCTCTATGCGTTTAAGGGGTGTACAAGTCTTTCAAGTGTAACTTTTGATGAAAACTTGACGGAAATAGATACAAATGCTTTTGAAAATTCGGGACTTGTAAATTTGGATTTCACCTCGGGTATTACCACCATAGGTAATAATGCTTTTTTAGGTTGTACAGAACTTAAAAGTGTAAATATACCCAATATAGAAAGTTTTGGAGTTTATGTTTTTTCCGGTTGTACATCTTTGGAAACCGTTACATTTGACGAAGGTATAACAGCATTGCAAGACTCCACATTTTTCGGTTGCACATCTTTAAAGAGTATAGCTCTTCCGGAAAATCTTAAAACCATAGGAAACGGAACCTTCAATTCATCGGGACTTGAATATATCATATTACCCGAAAGCCTTGAATACATAGGGTATTCCGCCTTTGCTTCTACAGACCTTGAGGCTGTTTATTTGCAATCGCCAATAAGTACTTTGACAGAAGGAACTTTTTCAAATGAAAATAATATTATAAACTTTTATGTGGAGAGAACATCCGAATTGAAAAATGTAATATATCCATATATACGTGGTATAGAAAAAGATAACGGGGCAAGATTTTCGGTAAAAGATCTGGGCGATATAGATGGAAATTCGTCTTGGAATGATATGGATATTTCTCATGCTCTCAGATATGTAACAACAGCAGAGAGCGATGATATTGTTGATAAATATGCTTTAGATATGAATTTGGACGGGAACCGTGATATGGTGGATGTTATAGCGCTTTACAACTATATAAGACAATGAAAGTAGGAAATAAAGCATGACAAAAAAAATACTTTTTAGAAATTATGCTGTGTTGGCGGTGTTTTTAACTGCGGTTATATGCATGCTCGGCTTTAGCGAAAAGAATGTTTATGCCCATTCCATAGGTATGAACAGTTCCTACTATTCTATGAGCTTCTACGGAGGAACGCTGTTTTTTAAAGACGGTGTTGTTGCGGGAGCTTCTGCGGGAACAACAGGCGATTACGGTTCGGGTACGGTATCGGGTGCCGTTGTTATACCCTCTACCATAAACGGCCAAAAAGTCACCGCTATAGGAAAAAACGCCTTTGCAAGCTGTCTTGCCGTCACTTCCGTTACTATACCCGAGGGAGTAACTGTTATAGAAGAGGGGGCTTTTGCCACAGCTACCCATATGACATCCATTACAATACCGAGTACCCTCACGACAATGGGGGATTCGGTTTTTTCAGGCTGTAAGGCGCTTACATCAATAGAGCTTCCCGATAGCTTAACCTCATTGGGCACACAGGTATTTAACGACTGCAGTGCGCTTAAAACCGCTGTTATAAAGGGCAACATCACAACACTTTCAGACGGTACATTTATGTCCTGTACGGCACTTACAAGCGTTACATTGCCTCAGAAAATCAAGACCTTAGGCTCCCAAGCTTTTTATAAATGCTCCGGCTTAACAAGTATAACTCTACCCTCTGCGGTAACCACAATAAAGAATAATTGTTTTGAAAGCTGTAGCAAGCTTACATCCATAGATCTAACAAACATAACATCTATGGAAAAAGAAGCCTTCAAGTCTTGTGTAAAGCTTGCAAGCTTTACCCTTGGAACGGGGCTTACAACTATACCCGCAAGTTGTTTCACAGGTTGTACATCTCTTACAAGTATTGACCTTAAGAGTGTTAAAAGTGTTGGAAACAGTGCATTTAATGGTTGTACAGCCCTTAAGACCGTAAATATACCTGCATCCACGACTGTTTTGGGAACAAATGTGTTCTATAAGTGCAGTAGCATCACTGAAATAAATGTAGACAGTGCAAATACCGTATACGCTTCCTATGACGGAGCACTCTACGATAAGAGTTTTGATACATTATATACATTTCCTTCGGCAAGATCGGAAAGTGTTACTTTGGCAAGCGGTATACATACCATAGCGGCAAATGCTTTCTACAATGCTAAGAATTTAGAAGAAATAACCATACCCGGTACAATAACAACTATTCAAAGCAGTGCTTTTACAGGCTGTACCCAGCTTAAAAAAATATATATAGGTAAGAATACCTCCAGAAACACATCTATAGAAAGTTATGCTTTTTACGGTATAGGAGGATTTTCTGCAATAGATATCTATATACCCGAGACCGTTACTTTGGTAGAGCCTATAATACTTGGAAACAGTGATGTCCGTGTACACACCGTAAGCGGTAGCACTGCCACAGATACAAAATACTACGAGGTATATGAAGATTACGGCAATGTATACATATACACCGACTATACCTCTGCACAAACCGAGGTGACTTACGCCCAAGGTGATGTGGACAAAAACGGTACGGTAGATAAAAAAGACTGTGCCTATATCTTAAAATATATAAACGGAAGAACAGTATTTGATAGCGAACAAAAAAAATTGGCAGATTGCAACAGTGATGGAAACATAAACTTAATAGATGCCATCTACACAGTAAAATAATATTTCAAATACAACCCCCACATTAAGAGCAGGTTCTTAATGTGGGGGTTTATGCTAATACTTTGCGAGAAATATATAAAAAAATAGGAAAAAATAATAACACTGCCAATGTTTCAAAATCTTTTAACAATCAGTAGGGAACGACCCGCGTGTCGTTCCGTTGGGAGTAGTCACGATTTTTTCCTAAAGATTACTATGGATTTTACTATAAAACACAAGACCCCACATTAAGAGCAGGTTCTTAATGTGGGGTCTTATATTTCTCTCTTATGATCTCATAAAGCTGCCTTGTGGCAAGTGCATCCGAAAGTGCTCTGTGGGCATTTTCATTTACAATATCAAAATAAGCGCATAGATATTCCAAAGAGTGTTTTTCGCATTCCTTATTGTATTTTCTGCTTAGCGCACAGGTATCTATCACGCTGAAATTATGCTCTTCTCCTATATCTTCATAGCTTTGCAATAAAAAGTTCATATCAAAGGGGGCATTGTGGGCAATAAGAGGTAGGTCCTCACAGAAGTCCGTAAATAAAGGCAGTATTTCGGAAATACTTTTTTTATTCTCTACATCTCTTGTATATATCCCCGTGATTTTAGATATAAATCGGGGAATATAAGTGCCCGGGTTTATAAGCTGAGAAAAGGTATCTGTTATCTCTCCTTCTTTTACCTTTACCGCACCTATCTCTATTATTTTGTGATTTTGAGGACTGAGTCCCGTGGTCTCCGTATCAAAAACCACATAGCTATCCTTTGTGGGGGCGGTTATTTTGGTGTATTTTCTTATTTTTCTTTTTTCTTCTTTTTTATCTTCTTTTATCTTGTTATATTTAAAATACTCATCCTCGGAGCCTCTTTTTATATCCCTTTTTAATCTTAAAAATATATCCATAATTCACCTCTGTATATAATGCTCAGCAGAAATTTCTATATAAGGGAACCTCTAAAAAGTCATAAATCGTAAAATTGGCTATCTTGCAAAGGTTAGTCGTCAATGTCTCTCACCAATGCTCTACATTGGCTTCGAGCCATTTCCTAGTCCTCGAACAAGCTATCTCAATTTTACTTCAATAGCACTTT
>JAFSVK010000182.1 GCA_017444985.1 Bacillota bacterium | reverse complement strand
TAAATCGTAAAATTGGCTATCTTGCCCGAGTACGTCGTCAATGTCTCTTACCAATGCTCTACATTGGCTTCGAGCCATTTCCTAGTCCTCGAACAAGCTATCTCAATTTTACTTCAATAGCACTTTTTAGAGCTCCCCTTAAATTTATAAGTCCCTTCTTATACATATTATCCACCGCAATAATAATTCCCGTGCGAGCATGAGGCCAGGTAAGTCCGCCCTGTAAATATACGGTGTACGGACTTTTAAGAGGTGCATCGGCACTAAGCTCTATGGATGAACCTTGAGTAAAGGCTCCTGCAGCCATTATAACATTACAGTCATATCCGGGCATAGCCCAGCCCTCGGGAACGACAAAACTGTCTACGGGTGCTGCTTTTTGTATTCCTTCACAGAATGCCACCACAGCCTCTTCTTTTTCAAGTTTTATAGCCTCTACAATATCGGCTCTTTTTTCTTTTGAAGTCGGCATAGCTTCAAAACCCAATTTTTCAAAAATTGCAGATGCAAAAACGGCACTTTTAACACTTGCATTAACAACGGAGGGGGCCCAAAAAAGTCCTTGCATAAACTTGGATGTTATACCTAAAGAAGGTCCCACTTCTTTACCCATACCGGGTACTGTAAGTCTGTAGGCTGCGTTTTCCACATACTCACTCTTACCAACGATATATCCTCCCACAGGTGCAATACCACCACCGGGATTTTTTATAAGGGAGCCTACTACAAGGTCTGCACCTACCTCCGAAGGTTCTTTAATATCAACAAACTCGCAGTAACAATTATCCACCATACATATTGTATTTTTATTTACGCTCTTTACTGCGGATATTATATTTTCAACGGTTTCGATATCAAGGCTCGGACGATATTCATAACCCTTCGACCTTTGTATAAGTACAAGTTTTGTAGAGGGTTTTATAGCTTTTTTTATAGCATCGATATCGGGTTTTCCTTCGTTTGTTAGCTCTACTTGTGAATATTTGACCCCATTTTCAAAAAGAGAATTTTTCACCTTTCTCTTAGCACCTATAACGCCTTCCATGGTGTCATAAGGAGAGCCTATAAGAGATATCATTTCATCTCCGTATTTTAAATTTCCAAACAAGGCTACGGTAAGGGCATGGGTGCCGGATATTATCTGCTGTCTTACAAGAGCGGACTCAGCCTTAAATACATCTGCATATATATCTTCAAGTATGTCCCTTCCCGCATCATTATACCCGTATCCCGTAGAAAAATTAAAATGGGACTCCGATAACCTGTTTTTTTGCATAGCTCTGAGAACTTTTGCCTGATTATATTGAAATATATCGTCAGCTACCTTAAAATTATCTTTTAAGCCCTCTTCCACATCCACACAAAAATCATAAACATTTTCATCTATACCAAATTCTTTACATATATATTCTTTCAGCATTTTAAATTTCCTTTACTATATATTTCGCAATATCTTCCGTAGATTTGAATTTTTCCACATCTATCCATGTACCCTGTACTTGATGCTTAAACCAAGTAAGTTGTCTTTTGGCAAAGTGTCTTGTGTTTTTTTTGATAAGTTCCACAGCCTCATCAATATCACACTCACCTTTTACCGCTTTTATTAACTCCTTATAGCCTATCCCTTGCATAGATATAGGTTCTTCGCCGTATTTTTCATACAAACATTTGACCTCTTCATACAATCCCTCGGCAATCATAGTATCTACTCTTTTATTTATACGCTCATACAACCTGTCTCTGTTCATATTTAATATAAAAAAAGAAACATCATAATAGGGCTTTTTGTTTTTTTCTCTTTTGTTGTAGTCCGAATATTTCTCTCCCGTATTTTCCATATATTCCAAAGCTCGTATTATCTTTTTTGTGTTGTTTTTATCAATAGATAAAGCATATTCTTTATCCGTTGATAAAAGCTTGTTGTAAAGATAGTAGGCAGGTTGTGTTTCACTCTGTTTAATAAGCTTTTCTCGTATGGAAAAATCGTTATTTTCCGAGGCAAAGTCAATATCATATATAAGGGCATTTATATAAAAACCCGTACCACCTACGAGTATAGGCATTTTGTTCTGTTTGTGTATTTCATTTATAGCTGATTTTGCTATTTTTTGAAATACGGAAACATTAAAGTCCTCATCGGGATAAAGTTCATCTACGATATAATGTTTTATACCCTGCATTTCTTCTTTTTTTATTTTTGCCGTACCGATATCCATATACTTGTATACCTGCATGGAGTCCGCAGAGATGATCTCTCCTCCCATGAGTTTTGCAACTTCGATAGATACCGATGTTTTTCCACAGGCCGTAGGTCCTGCTATTACTGTAAGTTTATTCATATATCACCAAACTAATCAAAATTGCACAGTCAAGCTGTGCAATCAATTGAACATTAAATTCATGTAACTTTTTTTTATTTTTATATCCTTGTGGGGATATATCATACCAAAAGGTCTTGCATACGCAGGCTTGCACATGTGCAGTTTCTGTGTGCCCATAGCTTTCATAATAGAATAGCAAAACTTTTTTTCCGTTTCAAAGTCTTTAGCTATAAGTTCTGTGCACTCTGTTTTTTCTCCGTCATTATAGACAAAGGCAAAGCCACTCTCACAAACAAATACTTTACCGCCTGTTTTTTCGTAAAACCTTATTTGTTTTTTAAAGTAATTTTCCCTTCTTTGTATGTGGGGTATAACGATGGAATCGTATAAAAGCATCATTGAAGGTATATCTTCTTTTTTTGCCTGACGTATTTCGATGCAATCCTCCACATAGTCAAAATTTTTATCTCCTACATAAAACATTTTCTTAAATCCCAAATGTTCATAGAAAGAAAACAGATTTACATTTGCAGGTATAAGTATAGCGGCATCTTTTCCGTCTGCCCTGTCAAAAGCATGACTTTTTTCAAGTAGCTGTCGAAACAGCCCCCTGTTTCTGTAGGTGGGATGAGTGCAACATCCGTATAAATATGTAAAATTAAGATTCCTGTTTTCACGTTCTACGGGCATAGTATAATATATTCTTTGCAGCATAGACACTATACTTTTCTCTTCCTCATATAACAGTGTATTTTTAAAATCAAACTCGTTCTCAAAAAAATACTCCGTAAACCGAGGGTCTTCGGGAAAAGAAAGGGACCAAAGTTTTTTTATATCGGTATAATCTTCTTTTTTTGCAAACCTTATCATAAATCGGATTCAATATACCATTGCCCTCTCACTTTGTATACCTTTGCAGTAAAGGAGGAGGGACTACCCATAGCCTCTAAAGATAAATACAACATTCTGCCATCATCTATTTCAAAATCATCGCACTTATATTTTTCTTTAAGTTCATTTTTAAACTCCGACACATCCTCTTTTGACATGGGTGCATCAAGCATAACCGTATAATTTACCGATGTATCGCCCATCATAAGATATTGCTGTGCAATAGCATCAAACTGTTCTTCCGTTTTTTGTCTTGCCTCATCCACATTTTGATACAGACCTTCTTCTACTTGCCTTTTGTAACCTGCATCTCGAATTTCCACAGGGCTTTGAGATTCAACAAAATCCTTTCCGCTTATTGCGCCACTCAATAACAATTTTATTTTCTCTACAGGTTCCATATAATCATCATGGCTTTCTTCCGAAACCTGTGCTTCAACATTCTCTTCTTTATTGGTATTACAAGCAGAAAGCGGTAAAACTACCGACACTCCCAACAAAAACAAAGTCAATGTTTTTATTATATGCTTTTTCATTTGTATACTCCTTTATATCTTTATAACGATCGCCCTTTTTTTTACGGATATATTTACATCCTTATGTCCGCCTCCCGATTCTCCGTCAATAGTCCAGAAAACTTTGTTTGTACTACTGAATTTAACGGAGGAGGTTTTGAAATAATACATGTAATCATTGTTAAAATTGTGATCTATAAGGGCATTTACAATAGTTGGCATTACCGTAAGTATATTCGGGGTCTTTATAAGCAGAACTTCAAAAAGTCCATCACTGTAATCTGCGGAAAGATTCATATCTATACCTGCTATTCTGTTGGAATTGGTAACAAGACCCACAATGAAATTATCTTCTATAACGCCTTCATCATATTCCACTCGCATATTATAATTCTTAATAGCGGAAAGCTCACTTATTCCCTTCAAAACATAGGCTTGATATCCCAGCAGATTTTTTATATTTTGATCGGTATCATAAGAGAGATTTGTAAAAAGGCCAAAGCCCGCAACATAGGAAAAATATTTGTTTTCAAATTTTCCTACATCGATTTTAAAGCTGTTGCCTTCTAAAGCAGTTACATAAGCATCATATATATCCGTGGGGATGCCTATAGTGTTAGCAAAATCGTTTGTGGAACCGCAAGGCACATATCCGAGTACGGGTTTAGTCTTCAACTTCATAACACCGTTTACAGCCTCATTAAAGCTCCCGTCTCCACCGCATACTATAATATTATTGTACTCTGAGCCCACATCGGCTATTCTTTTTTCTATATATCCCCTGCCTTGAGAACAATACACGCTTATATCATAGTCTTTCTTACTGTAAAAATCAAGCATTTCGGCAATATATTCTCCTATAACGGCTTTGCCCGAATGTAAATTTATGATCAAAAGAAGTTTTTTCATAGACTTTTCCCTATATAATCACAATATGATATTATAAACTCTGCTTTATATTTGCAGTACGTTTATCTATAACTTTTATTATATCAAATATTCTCGATACATTCAACAAAAAATATATAAAACCCCTTAAATTCTTCAACTTGAAAAGCCTATACTATTATGTTATAATGCCCTTGAAAGATTTAGATTACCCCTTTCGGAGGATACTATGAATAAATACCATAATCCCATACTTTTTTCTGACTATTCGGATCCCGATGCTATAAGAGTCGGCGATGACTACTATATGACAGCCAGTTCATTTACATATTTTCCCGGGCTTCCCATACTACACTCCAAAGATCTTATAAATTGGACACTTATAAACTATGCTATAAAAAAATTACCCTTTGCAAAATACGATCTTCCCTGTCACGGTGAAGGGGTGTGGGCTCCTTCAATAAGGTATCACAAGGGTAGATATTATATTTATTTTGCTACACCCGATGAGGGTATATTTATGGTTTCCACGGAAGATCCAAAAAAAGAATGGGATGAGGCGGTACTTGTAAAGGAAAGCTGTGGCTGGATAGACCCTTGTCCTTTTTGGGATGATGACGGAAATGCCTACCTTATAAGGGGAGTTGCCAAAAGCAGAATAGGATATAAGAGTAAACTTTTCCTACATAAAATGTCGGCAGACGGTAAAAGGCTTTTGAATGAGGGTGTATTGGTTTTCGACGGCAGAATAAACCATCCTACCATAGAAGGTCCGAAAATGTATAAAAAAGACGGATATTATTATATTTTTGCTCCTGCAGGCGGTGTACAACAAGGTTGGCAAATGGAGGCAAGAAGTAAAAATATATACGGTCCTTATGAACATAAAGTTGTTTTGCACCAAGGCACTACCGATATTAACGGTCCTCATCAAGGTGCTCTTGTAGATACCGTAAAGGGAGAAGAATACTTTTTACATTTCAGAGATATGGAAGGCTATGGCAGAGTAACTTATCTCGAACCCGCCAAGTGGAAAGACGGCTGGTGTGAAATAGGTGTAGATATAGATAATGACGGTATAGGCGAGCCTGTAGCTCAATACCCCTCACCCTTTAACACCGAGCAAAAAAAAGTTAATGTTTCGGAGGATTTTAAACTTAATAGGTTACCTCTTAGATGGCAATGGCAAGCTCACGAAAATACCGATAATTTTACTCTTACGGAAAAAGGCTTAAGACTTTTTGCCCTATATAACGAAAAAGAAAACATATCATACTTTCCTAACCTTGTAACCGCACTTATGACACAAAAAGAGTTTGTTTCAAAGATAAAAATATCTTTATCTCTTCAAGATGGAGATAGTTTCGGTTTCTTGGTAAGTGGCGGAAGTTATGCGGGATTGAAAATATCAAAAGACAGTACTTGCCTTTACGGTAGTCTAATATCCTATGAACTGAAAAAAGATTATAGCGGTAAGGAAAAAACAGAAGCAAAAGTCCCTATAGATAAAACGGAGGTTTATATAAAGTTAAAACTTACCTACCCTACCGTTATAAGTACCTATATTTCCTATGATGATAAAAACTATATACAAATAGGAGAAAGTGCGGAATTTAAAGTATCAAGAAAAAGCTGGGTAGGAGGCAGACTCGGTATGTTTTGCACAAGCAGCAAAAAGAACAGTTGCGGCTATACCGATATAAGCTTTATAGAGACGGAGTGATAGTTATTAGATTTTATAAAACCATACTTAGCGATAAAAACACAGATACCGAAAAATACATAGATTTTTTACATCAAGGCATAGCCGTAAGGGAACTTTATATTATAAAAGTCCCCTATTCAAGCAGTAACCTTATGGATATATTATCCTCAAAAGATTTTCTGAAAAAGGTAAATTCCTTTTCCGAAAAAGATACTGTCATAGGCCTTGCCAAGTCTAAAAAAAGCGCTATACAACTTTCAAAACGAATTATAGAAAACTATCTTGTTGACCATGATGATCTGAACGGATTTAAAGATAAATATTTAAGGTGAAAATATGGTAATATTTTTTCTTATACTTAAAATATTGTTATGGACCATACTTGTTTTATTTTTGCTTTTGATTACTTTGCTTTGCATACTTCTTTTTGTTCCTATAAGATATAAAGCCGATGGTTTTAAATACAAAGATGATTATTCTTTAAGTGCTGCCATCACGTGGTTCCTAAATGCCGTAAATGTTACCGCAGTATTCAGCAGTGAAAAAATACAAGCCGATTACAGGCTTTTAATGATCAAAAAGAATATTCTTAAAGTTCAAAGAAAGCAAGAAAATACTGCAGATAACACCGTTAAAAAAGAGGAAAACGCAGAAAAAAAAGCAAAAGAGATCGTATCCGAAAGGCCTTCAGAGGAGTTTCTTGACAAAGATTTTGCAAATCTTGAAGAAGGTATAAAAGAAAAGCCAAAAGAAGATGAAACTCTTTATGAGAACATAGAAATAAAAGAGAGCCCTTCGGACACCAAAGAAACAACTTCTGTGCCTACGGTTCAAAAAACAAATACAAAAAAGGAAAATAAAGAAGCTAAAAATAAAGGAAAAGCAAAAAAAGAAGAAAAAAAGGACAAAAAATCCTTTGACTTTGATACCGCAAAGGAAAATATTTTAAACAAAATAAGTTCTTTTATAAATAAACTAAAGAAATTCAAGGAAAATTTAAGCAACAAAATATACGACATAAAAGCCTTTGATAATTCATTCGGCATAAAATCATTGATAGTTGCCACCTTCTCACTTATAAAAAAAATATTTATAAAAATAAAGCCACGCAAATTTAAACTGCACTTAGATATAGGAAGAGGAGATGCCTACGATGACGGCACCCTTTCCGGGATATTAGCTGTTATACAGCCGTATTTAGGTGAAGATGTTGTAATATCTCCCGACTTTGAAGAAAAAAAATTAGAAGGTGAATTTGATATAAAAGGAAGCTTCAACCTTTTTTCCTTGGCTTTTCCCGTTGTTGTTGCTGCCCTGACAAAACCTTTTTTCCCAGTAATTAAATATATACTAAAAAAATAAACATAAGGGGACCTCTAAAAACTCATAAATCGTAAAATTGGCTATCTTGCAAAGGTTAGTCGTCAATGTCTCTCACCAATGCTCTACATTGGCTTCGAGCCATTTCCCAGTCCTCGAACAAGCTATCTCAATTTTACTTCAATAGCACTTT
>JAFSVK010000181.1 GCA_017444985.1 Bacillota bacterium | reverse complement strand
CAAGCCCAAGAAAACGCATAAACGACAATCTATCATTGATTTGATACTCTGTTGCATCATCGGAAAGATTGTACAATCTTTGAAGGATAATTATTTTAAAAAGCAATATGAAATCATAAGAAGGACGCCCTGCACATTTTTCTTGGTATTTGTTAAAGCATTGGTAATTATAGGACGAAACATCTCCCAATTAATAACAGCATTAAGCTTTTCAAGTATATCACCCATTTTGCTGAGTTTTTCTAATCTGTTACTTTCGTCGAATAATCCTATTTGTGCCATGCTTGTGTCCTCCCTTAGTTGATGTAGTTATTATACCATATTTAGCGGGGAATTGCATGACTTTTTAGAGATACCCTTGTGTTTTATGCGGAGCAGGTGTTCAACTTTTCGGCATCGGTCTTTGCCATTCTCAGTACCTTATCTTCAAAACTCTCTTGACCTTATAAATTTACACGACCGCTTTTTATATGGAATTTACGGTATATATAAGTTCATTTTTCCTGTAGTAGGCTCTGGGGACTCTTTTGCTGAAGTTACAAACCACCTCGTAGTTTATTGTGCCTTGAAGAGCCGCAAGTTCTTCTGCGGTTATTTCAAGACCTCCGTCTTTTCCCAATACCGTTACGGTATCACCCGTTTTGACATCTGGGATATGGGTCACATCTATCATAGCTTGATCCATACACACATTTCCTATAATGGGAGCATATTGTCCGTTTATGATGACCTTGCCCTTATT
The DNA here is from genome assembly GCA_017444985.1 of Bacillota bacterium. GTDB lineage: Bacteria > Bacillota > Clostridia > Lachnospirales > CAG-274 > UBA3680. The sequence continues at coordinate 1,102 of JAFSVK010000181.1, read as the reverse complement.
TGAAAGTGCTCTCGGGTATCCGTCGGCATAGCCTATGGGAATGGTGGCTACCTTTGTTTTTTTGTTTGTGAAGTAGGTCCTGCCGTAACCTACGCTAATGTTTTCATCAAGTTCTTTTACATAGCTCACCTGTGTTCTTACGCTCATGGCAGGCTTTAAAGCTATACTGTGAGTCACCTCATTTGAAGGGTAGAGGCCGTATATTATAATACCCGCCCTTACCATATCCATTTGATATTCGGGAGTATCAAGTATGGAGCCGCTGTTGGCACAGTGTTTTATAAGGTGTACATTATGTTTTCCCTCTATATTGTCGCACATATATTTAAAGTGTCCGTACTGTTCCTTTGTAAAGGTTTTATCCTTTTCATCGGCTGTGGCAAAGTGGGTAAATATACCCGTAATATTCAACATGGGAAGGCTGAATATCCTATCTGCCTCCGCAAGACCTTCATCGTCGGAGGATACTCCTATTCTTCCCATACCCGTATCTACCTTTAAATGCACAAGAGCTTTGGCGTTCATTCTTACGGCGGTATTTGATATTCTTTGTGATATTTCATAGTCGTACACCGTTTGAGTAAGTCTGTACTTTATGACCTTCTCCATCTGCACATCCACGGTATTGCCAAGTATCAGTATAGGGGCTGTTATACCTGCCTCTCTTAGGGCTACACCCTCGTCGCAAGTGGCTACCGCAAGTTGGTCGGCACCGTTAAAAAGGCATACTCTTGCTACTTCTAAAGCTCCGTGCCCATAGGCATCTGCCTTTACTATGGCAAGAAGCTGAGTGTCTTTTTCAAGGCTGTTTTTAATGTTTTTAATGTTGTATGCTATAGCATCTAAGTCTATATCGGCTGTAAGTCTGTAGTATTCCATAATTGCCTCCTAAAGCGAACTTATAAAAAAGGTTGCTTTCGCAACCTTTTAAAACTAAAATTCCATAGAAATCTTTATATTTTTTATGGGTACCTCTAAAAAGTGCTATTGAAGTAAAATTGAGATAGCTTGTTCGAGGACTAGGAAATGGCTCGAAGCCAATGTAGAGCATTGGTGAGAGACATTGACGACGTACTCGGGCAAGATAGCCAATTTTACGATT
>JAFSVK010000180.1 GCA_017444985.1 Bacillota bacterium | reverse complement strand
CAATGAACAAAGAATTAAAGAGAAATTAGGATGGATGAGTCCTGTACAATACAGGCTTAGCCTTTTGGCTGCATAAAAAATGCGTAACAGACATCAAATTCTGTTACGCAATAAAAGTCTAACTTTTTGGGGTCACATCAGGGTGTTTATTAACTCCCTTTTTCACTCTTTTTTTATAAGGTTATTTAAAATCATCTATAATACTTTCTATTAAAGAAACGGTGTATTCAAGGCTCGAATCGCATACATTTATGGTATGGTCCGCGTATTTTTCGTAGAGAGGAGTCCTTTCTTCCAAAAGGGCTTTAACTTTTTCGTACTTGTTATCACCTTGAAGAAGGGGACGAGTGTTATCATTTTTAAGATTTTCTATAACTTTTTCGGCTGTGGTTTGGAGATAAAATATTATTCCGCCTTCTTTAAGATTATCCATATTTTTGGTATTTTTAATAATACCTCCGCCTGTGGATATTATTTTTGATTTTTTAATTGAAAATCTTTCACAAAGTTCTTCTTCCTTTTCTCTGAAATACTCCTCACCGTATTTTTGAAATATTTCGCTTATTTTCATACCTTCTTTTTTTTCTATAAAGTCGTCGGTATCTATAAATTCTTTTTTGTAGTGTAGAGATAATCTTTTTCCTATAGTTGTTTTACCGCTTCCCATAAAGCCTATGAGTACAATGTTGTATTTATTCATTTGAATTTCCTCTATAGTATTGTGAAAGTGTGTTTTTAAGGGTGTCCGAGGTAAAAGTATCTATCTTTTTATCAAACCATATCTCCTGTGCGGCTATAGCTTGATATATAAGCATATCAAAGCCGTTAAGGGTATTTACACCCGCTTGTGATGCTTCTTTAAGAAGTCTTGTTTCCCAAGGGGTATATATGGCATCAAATACAAGTTGAACATTCTTTTCTTTGAAAAAGTTCTTGTTTTCAATGGGTGTTTGGTCTTTTTTATCTCCGAATCCCATTGTTGTACAATTTATAACTATATCCACATTATCTATGTTATCGGTATCGGATATATTTAAAACATCTATATCGGTATCGTAGTATTTATTTATGTTTTCTTTTAAATTTTGAGCTTTTGATAAGGTTCTGTTGGCTATATATATTTTTTTTGCTTCCTCAGAGGCTGCCATAGCTGTACAGGCATTGGAGGCACCTCCGGCACCCAATATCAAAACTTTTTTGTTTTTAATATCAAAACCGTATTTTTCAAGAGAGTACTTAACACCTATAATATCGGTGTTGTATCCCACATACCCTTTTTCTGTATATTTCAAGGTATTAACGGCACCTATGGAAAGAGCTTTTTTATCCACATCATAAAGATATTTCATAACATTTACTTTATGAGGTACCGTAACATTAAGTCCCTTTATTTTAAGAGCAAAGGCACCTTCCACAGCCTCTGAAAGTTCTTCGGGCTTTGGTTCAAAGGGAACATATACTGTATTTTCTTTATTCATATTTGCTATGGTATTGTGTATTATAGGTGAAAAAGAGTGTGTTACGGGGCAGCCTATAATACCCAAAACAGTGGTTTTTCCGTTTACGGATGCGTTTATAATGTTATTTTCCATGTTGTTTTCCTTTCTTTTCTAACATTAAGAAGTAAAAATAAAGTATTATATTTTCAAATGGTCTTTTGGGGGCTGTTATAAGTTCGTCTTTTTTACTTACTTTTTTAACAAAAACAGAGTATACTCCTTCTTTGTTACCACACCATACATCCGTAAATATTTGATCTCCCGCTATAATACATTCGGAAGGTTTTTTATCTATATTTTTAAGAAGTTTTTTAAGACCTTTGGTACCCGGCTTTCCCGCTCTGTATACATAGGGGATATTAAATTCTTTGCAAAAAACCTTGCTTCTTTCTTCTCTGCTGTTGGAAAGAACGGCTATTGTAATATTATTATTTATAAGTTCTTTAAAATAAGCCGATATTTTATTATCGGGCGTTTTGACCCAATAAGGTACAAGGGTATTGTCTATATCGAATATTACGGTGTTTTTTCCTAAACTTTTTATAAGAGTAGGTGTAAGATGAGTTATATCTTTAATATATTTTTTGGGGTATAAAAATTTAAACATAAATATCCTTTTTTATTTTTTATTTTACTTTAAAAATATATATTTGTAAATAATAATAACACAATTTTTTGACAATAGGGGAATATTGTAGTATAATATCGGTAATTATGGCTACCTACTTGTATGATAAATTGAAAGAAATTAAAAATATATATCCTTTTCATATGCCGGGGCATAAAAGAAACAGAAAATTTATGGATATAAATGCCCTTGAACTTGATTGTACGGAGATAAAGGGTCTTGATAATCTCCACGATCCCAAGGGTGTTATATTAAAAGCACAGGAGGAAATGGCTAAGTATACAAGGGCTGATAAAAGCTTTTTTCTTGTAAACGGCGGTTCCTCGGGTATGTTGTCTGCTGTGTATGCCTGTGTAAATGAAGGAGATACCGTTATAGTTGCATCAAACTGCCATGCAAGTGTATACAACGCTTTGGTACTTTCAAGGGCAGATGCGGTGTATGTGGTACCCGAAATTTCGGAAGAAGGGATAATATGCGGTATAGACCCAAAAAGTATTGAAGAGGCACTTTTAAAATATAAGGCAAAGGCGGTAGTTATAACCTCCGTTACCTACGAGGGGCTTGTAAGTGATGTAAAAGCTATAGCGGATATTACTCACAACCACGGGGCAATACTTATAGCAGATGAATGTCACGGTGCTCATTTTGGATATTCAAAGTATTTTCCTAAATTTGCCATAGAATGCGGAGCCGATATAAGTGTAAACAGCTGGCATAAGAGTTTACCTGCTTTTAATCAGGCTGCGGTACTTAACATTAAAGGAAAAAGAGTAGACGAAAACAGGCTTAAAAAAGCAATATCTTTTTTTAATACCACCTCTCCCTCCTATCCCATAATGGCAAGTATGGATAAAAGCAGACAGTATCTTCTTGATAACGGTGAATATTTTAATATATACATTAGAAACCTAAATATATTAAGAGAAGAACTCAGAGAAAATAAATATATAAGTCTTCTTGATATTAAAAACAAATATTCCGTACATGACAGAGATATAGGTAAAATAACTCTTGTTATAAAGGGAGATACAACGGGTTACGATGTAGCGGATGTTTTAAGAGAAAAGGGTATAGAAGCGGAGTTTGCCTCCGTAAACGAGATAATACTTATGACGAGTGTAGCCGATGATTTCAGCTACTACAAAATATTAAGCGATATTATTAAAAATATAGATAGAGGCTTAAAAGAAAAAGAAAATAACTTTAAATATTTAAAATACAAAATTTTTTACAAACCTTTTTTAACGCCTTATAAGGCTTTTTACTCGGAAAAAGAGTATGTTTGTAAAAATAATGCCATAGGAAGAATATGCGGGGAAAATATAACAGCCTATCCTCCCGATATACCTATAGTATCCTTAGGTGAAAAAATAGAAGATTATCACATTGAGAATATAGAAACTCTAAAAAATTACGGTGCCGATATAATGGGTATCTATGATGATAAATTGTGTGTTGTGAAATAGAAGGGACTTGTTATGAAAAAGTCGGAAAAAATAATAAACAGCCTTGTTTTATACTCAAATTTAAAAGAGAATACACTTATAAAGCTTATTATAAAGGCTGAAAACGGGGAAAAGGGAGCTTTTTCAAAAATAATAAGTTTTCTCTTTGAAAAGGCGGAAGAAAACGCTTTAAGAGGAAATATACTTAAAAACTACATTATACATATTATGCTGAGAGACAGAAATATGTTCACTCTTCTTTGCGAAAACAATGAAGATGTTAAAAACACCTCTGTCTACAAAGCGGCAGTCAACGATATAGAAAAGATAAAAGAAATAGCAAATATGGATATATCGGATCTGAGTGAGGGCGAAAAAAGAACGGCAGAGCTTGTAAAAGATTATATACCCGTAAAAAACAAAAAAAATATAACCCATAAACAATACGATCACTGGAAAGAGATATATCTTATGGGTGATAAAATATTCGATATAGAAAATATTATAAGTTTTCACAATAAAAACGGTTGCGGAGATGTATCGGTATTTGGATTTTTCAGATACGACAGTGAAAATAAGAAGCTTATAGGAGTTACCAATCCCGATAATATAAAATTCAGCGACCTTATAGGGTATAAAAATCAAATAGATACTCTTAAAGACAACACTTTGTCTTTTATAAAGGGATATGCCTCAAACAATGTTCTTTTGGTAGGTGCAAGGGGTACGGGAAAATCTTCTTCCGTAAAGGCTCTTGTAAATGAGTACTTTGATATAGGACTTAGGATACTTGAGATAACAAAAGAACAGATAGTTAATTTACCCGATATACTTAATATTCTAAGGCAAAGAGGAAGAAAGTTTATAATATTTATAGACGATCTTTCCTTTGATGAAAACGAAATAGGATATAAGTATATGAAATCTCTCATAGAGGGAGGTACGGAAGGTAAACCCGAAAATGTGCTTTTCTATGCTACAAGTAACAGAAGGCATATTATACAGGAAAAGTGGAAGGACAGGGGAGAGACTATTACAGAGTCAAGAGATGTCCATACTATGGACAATATGAATGAAAAGCTTTCACTTTCGGATAGATTCGGTATTACAATAACCTACCAAAAGCCTACTCCCGATGAATATATAAACATCGTAAAGGGAATATTGAAAAATATGAACTTTGAAATGGATGAAGAGACCATCAAAAAAGAGGCTATGAAGTGGGAGTTAAGGCAAAAAGGTATGTCGGGAAGAACGGCAAAGCAGTTTGTAAACAATATTATATGGAAAATAAAGAAGGAAAAAGAATATGAACAATAAAACAAAAATGACCTATATTGCTCTTGTAGCTGTATTTTTGGTTGCAATAATATTTATTGTAGGTAAAATGTTTATAGGTAACTCAAGCAGTCAAAACAAAGTTGTGGTAACAGAAGATGTTAAAAATTTGCAAACGGCGGAAAAAGAGCCTGATGTTGCTCAGGTAAGTGCTCTGCCTCTTCCTACGGAGGAAGAACTTAAAAGCCACGATCTTGAAAATATAAGTGTAAAAGAAAAGCTTACCGAAAAGTTTGCTCTTGGAAATTATACTTTAAACGATAAAAGTGCTTTATTTGAATATAAGGCAAGGGAAGTTACCACGGGAGAAAGATTATATTTAAAAGTTTTAAAAGCCGATGAAAATGAGTATAAGCTTTCTCTTCCTTCAAATTCCACAACACATTTATCCGATGACGGTATAAATATATGTTATGTGGATAGGACCATAAACTATGTATCCGACGATTTTGAAGTAGATACAGAGCTTCAAAAGGCTATAGAAGAGGGTAAAACCGAACTTGAAAGAGGAAACAGTTTAATAAGAGAAGTAATACCCGTAAAGAGAATATATTGGTATAAAGACGGGTATGAGTATCAAATAGAGTCAAGATACAGAAACGAGTACAATTTTGAAGAGTTGTACAAGCTTTATAAAGATCTGTATGGTATTTAAGGAGAAAAGAATGAAAGCTGAAAAAATACATTTTATAGGTATAGGTGGTATAAGTATGTCCTCCCTTGCAGAGATACTTTTAAGTGAGGGAAAGAAAATAACGGGTTCCGATGGTGTAGCATCTCCTATAACAAAGCATTTGGCATCTTTGGGTGTAGATATTTCCATAGGTCAAAAGAAGGAAAATATAAAGGGTGATGAGGATCTCATAGTATACACCGCGGCTGTATCCGAGGACAATGAGGAGCTTATACAAGCAAGAAAGTCAAAGGCTGAGGTCATAGACAGAGCAGAGCTTGTGGGAAGGATGATGCTTGAATACCATCATCCCATATCCGTAGCGGGTACTCACGGTAAGACTACCACCTCTTCCATGTTAAGTGAGGTATTTTTAAAAGCAGGTAAAAACCCCACTATATCCATAGGAGGTATACTTCCTTCCATAGGAGGAAATTATAAGGTGGGAGGTAAAGATTTTTTTGTGCTTGAGACCTGTGAATACAGCGATTCTTTTCTTAAATTTCACCCTTACAGTGCTATAATATTAAATGTAGATGCGGATCATCTCGACTATTTTAAAAATTTGGATAACATATACAGATCCTTTAATAAATTTGCAAAGATAGTACCGGGAAGTCTTGTTATAAACAACGATATAGAAAGACTTAGTGAAGTTTTGGAGGGTGTTAAGGCAAACATCATAACCTACGGAAAAGATGAAAAAGCAGACTGGTACCCTTTAAATGTACAATATGACGAAAAAGGTCACGGAGAGTATGATATTTACTTTAAAGGTGAATACAAAAACAGAGTTAAGCTTTCCATTCCCGGATATCACAATGTTTTAAACTCCGTAGCTGTTTATGCTCTTGCAGACAGTTTCGGCATAGACCCCGAAAATATAAAAGAGGGTATATCCGCTTTTGAGGGTACCGACAGAAGATTTCAATTTAAAGGGGAGTTTAACGGTGTGAAGGTCATAGACGATTATGCACACCATCCTACGGAAATAGATGCTACCATAAACTCCGCAAGATCCAACGATATAGAAAAGCTGCATATAATATTTCAACCCCATACTTATACAAGGACACTTTCATTACTTGATGATTTTGCCTCCGTACTTAAAAAGGCAGATGATGTTATACTCTTGGATATATATGCCTCAAGAGAAAAGGACACAGGCCTTGTTTCTTCAAGAGATCTGGAGAAAAAAATAAAAGACATGGGAGGAAATGTTACCTACTGCGAAAGCTTTGAAAAAGCGGGCATTTTAGCAAAAGAATGTTGTAAAAAAGGTGATATGCTCATAACCATGGGTGCGGGAGATGTATATAAAATAGGGGAAGAACTTGTTAAAAACTGAAAAAACACATACAAAAAAAGCATCCTTTGGGGATGTTTTTTTTGTATGATCATAGAAAACTTTAGATTTAACAAATGATTGTGGTGGAATTTGTAGGGAACGACCCACGTGTCGTTCCGGTAGGAATAGCCACCTTTTTTTCTATTGGCATCTTGTATGTATTATCTAAGGCTTTTTGAAGAACAAAAGCTGCATCAGCACTTGTTAAAGTGCCATCGGTATTGACATCTACTATCTCCATATAATCATTCTCTTCTTCAATAGGCATTATTTTTTCTGCTTGCAAAACTTTTTGCATTAACACAGCTGAGTCGTTGGAGGTTATTTCTCCGTCGTTGTCGGCATCACCGTATAATTTTACGCTTTCATTATTTTCGTTAAAAACAAATGAATACGTTTTTGTAAATTGTGCCCCTAAATTAGTTGAATAAGAATCATTATAATATCCGGGTGATATAAATCCAAATTCAGTTATTTCGACTGCATCTTCAGGAACAGAAAGATTATATCTTACATTGTCTATATATACCGTTACTAAATGATTTTCTTGATTGAAATTAACGATATAGTTTCTTAAACCTTCACTTCTATAATCATCTATTTGTATATAATTATCGCTGTTTAAATCATAATCATCAACGTTATGCAATGCTATAGCTGAACTATCTATGGATACATAATATTTATTGTCTAATGTTAAAGCTAAACAAGAACTGTTCGCTCTTACACCATAATAAACATTACTTCCTTTTTCGTCTAAAATATCAAACAATATCGCAGTACCGCTTGTTGCTCGGATGCCTGTTTCCCCTCCGTACTGAGTGAGACTTCTGGGAGAATAGGTACGTCCCGAGACGGTTTGGACACTTGTTTGGCTAAAATCGATAATTTTTTTATATTCTCTTAAATTTTCATTATCAATATTGTCTATCAGTTCTACGGTGCTGTTGTAAAGCTCATTAATATCATCATTTTTATCAACTGTTGTTACCTTTAATTTTTCAATTTCTTTTTTAAGGCGATTAATTTCTGTTATATCCGTTGATTTAAGATATTGATTATCCCAAGTGTTGTTCAAATAACCGAGTGCATTATCCAAAGCCGAATAATTAATCATCTCAACATTTCCCCAAAAAGTATTGTTTATAAGATTGCAAAAATCATTTATACCATTATAATCAAGACCTTCCGGAATATTTTGTTCCAATTCATCAAGTGCGGACATTGCTTTTGCATAGCTTTCGCTTGTATAATCGGAAGCGTTGGTGTTGCGGAAACGTGCAAATTGTTCATAAATACGATAATATAGCGTACTCATTGACTCAAATTTGTTTTTTATTGTTTCATAATCTTCTTTAAACAATTGATTATTTTCATCTTGTTTCAAATCATTCTCGGCTTTAGTTACATACTTAGTCAGTTGTGCCCATTCATCACTGTTATATACACTTGAATCCGTGTTTTTTACCTTTTCAATTAAATCCGATAAAAGATTTTTATATCGATAATCCGTAGAATTCAAAAGTTCTTGCAAAATTTCAGCTTCTTTATCAATTTCCGTTTGAGAAAGTTGTAAAGCGGCTTTCGCTTTTTCAACTTCGCTGTTTATTTTTAAAACATCTGCTTCATAATAATAGTCGGTGTTAATATTTTCCGCTTTGTATATCAATTTTCTCAAATCGGATGTATCGGTATTTTCGACAGCAGTATTGTTTAAAATACCGTTAGCGTATACTTCCAAATATGTATAACCCGTAGAACTAAAACGCAAAGAATCGTCAGGAACGTTTTTATCAAGTCCATTTTCATTTTCCCATTCGTCGGGTATTCCGTCATCATCGGAATCGGCAGCCTTGTTTCCTGTCAAATAAACCCAGCCGCCAACATCTTCTTGGCTATCTATCAATCTAACTTCATTTCCCTTTGACCCCTCAAAAGCTGTTGTATTTTTTACACTTTCAATTATGGCCTTATCTATTGGATCAACATAAATATTTGCCCCAACATCATCAAGTACACTTGTATAAGCTTTTTGCGCAGAAATTGTGGAAACAGGATAATCTTTTGCATATTCATCATTGGGCTTTGTTTGAACACCATTAATCTCCGCGGTATCCGAAATGGAATTAAGCAGATTTACATTCGCAAAGTTTGCACTTCCGCCTTCCATCACATTATCTTCGGCATAAACCACCGTTGTTCCCGTAGCACCTGCATATCCAAGAAATGCTTGATCTTTTCTTTGCGATGAAGGCCCGGGTTTGTAGAAATTACCCACAAAATTTACTCTAACACCGTTTTCTCCACCATATCCGGGGCGAGATACCCAATTATAAAACACATTGTTTCTTATATCTACTAAACCATCGGTGTCAGGATCATTGTTATAGGTAGAAACAGTTTGAGATGTGCCTATTCTCGGCATTCTGCTGTAATGATGAGCTATCAAATTATGATGGAAAGAAGCGTTTTCTCCACCCCAAATACCACCGTAAGCGTGAGCACCTTTTTCGTGTACGGAGTTATATAAACTTTGAGCTATAATGTTATATTGTGCGGTAAAATTTCTGTTGGCATATGCACTTAAAGCCTCGTCAACACTCCATGTTACGGAACAATGGTCTACAATAAAGTCTTTGCAGCGTTTGATACCCAAGGCATCTTCTTGAGATGTTCCCGCATCACCGGGACGAAATCTTACATATCGAAGTATGATGTTTTCGCAGTTTTCAAACAAGGTGCTTTCCCCCCCAACGCAAATACCTTCCCCCGGGGCGGTTTGCCCAAGTATTGTGATGTTTGAAACACCGTTCACACGAATTGCCGATTTAAGGAATATATTCCCGGCAACATCAAAAACGATCATCCTGTTCGATTCTGTAAGAGCATCCCTAAAAGACCCTTCACCGGAATCATTAAGATTTGTTACATGATATATTTCGATGCTTTCCGAACCTCTTGCCCCCGTAGTATACATACCACCGCCTTCGGCTCCGGGAAAGGCAACAAGTTTGGTCTCAGCATTAATTCTATATGTATAAATATTGCAACATAATAATGTTGTAGCACAAATAAGAGAAATTATTTTATTTAATTTCATAACGATTAACCTCCATTTCTTTTCTATACCGACGGGATTGACACCAACAAAGAACAAAATGATGTGACAAAACACTATGACAAATTCAGGATTAAATCGCCTGTATTCTTTGACACCTCTGGTAGTATAATAAGACCGGATTATAATATTGGATAACAGTCGTTTAAAAGTAGTTACCAAATAGGGTTGGAAATTTAAGATAACCTGTTTATTTTCATTATTTTCTTAAACATATCTTTTTCTTCCTAACAACGATTTTCATTGTACTTAATTACAATCCTTATGATTAAATGTATCATATATTTTCTGAAAAGTCAAGGGGTATTTCCTTGACATCTCAGAAAATATGTGATACTATATTAATGCAACCGTTACATTAAATTACGATATTAAGGAATCCTGTATTATGAAAAAAGAACTTACCAACAAAGAATTTAAGGTGATGTGTGTGCTTTGGAATAGTGAACGACCTCTTACATTTCAAGAACTACTTGATAAACTGTCTGATGTATCGCGAAATTCCATACACAAAATTATTAACAAACTAATGGAGGAGGGATATATTAAAATTGCAGGGGCGGTAACAATAAAAAAATCTGTAAACAGATTGTATACATACTCTACAACTGCAGAAGAATATACATGGCAACAAATGCACAAAATATTCCAAAATACAGATGATAAATCACCGCTATCACCACTTTTACTATATTTAACCGGCAATAAAAAATACAACAAAGAAGTTAAAGAGGAATTGCGTGCTATAATAGAAAGTATTGACAATGAATAAAGAACCATTTAATATTATTGAAATTGATGATTTGACAAGTGTTGTTCATTATAACATCATCGATTTTAATACTTATGATGTTGCATATGTTTTATTTATATCATTTTTGTTTGTGTTGCTGCTACTTATTTTGACAAAAAGCAAACTAAAATACATAAGCTATAAAATTTGGTTTTTTGCAATAGGTATTTTATTTATAAGGCTTTTATTTCCCGGTGCTTTATTTGTTTCTGTACCGATTATAAGTTTAGGGCGTATTTCTGCACAGCTAATCGATTTTTTTAATTTAACGTTTTTTTTGCACATATCCCTAAAAACATTTTTTTTGTTTATTTGGGGCTTAGGAATTATTGTATTTTTAACAAGATATACAAAAAACATATTAAAAATATATCACATCACAAGAAATTGTTTTACTGTTAAAGATGAATTACTCCTTGAATTGAAAAAGAAATTAGCGTTAGATTTTCCTACAAAATTAATTATTAGCGACGCAATATCATCTCCATCTGAAGTCGGATACTTTACACAATACATATTTATTAATAAAAAATATTTTAATGATACTGATTTAAAATACATATATTGTCACGAATTATTTCATCACAAATATATGACACAGTGGATAAAGCTTATAATAGATTTATTGGAAATATTTTTTTGGTGGAATCCTTTGTTTTATATATTAAAAAAGGTAAATAGCGAATTTATAGAATACTTTGTGGACAACAAAATTGCAAAGAATTTTCCTGGTTTTAGCAAAAAAGAGTACCTATCAACATTAGAAAAAGCATATACTAATGTAAAATCGTCCAATCATAATGTTGAACAATACTTAAACTCCATCATACATAAAGATGATAAATTAATTCTTTTAAGATTTAAAAGGATGACACATAACACTTATAAAAACAATATTTATAATATAATAATTATTTTTATAATGACTTTATACTTGTTTATATCTTGTAGATATACTGTTACTCCTACATGGAATGATAATTATATCCAAGAAGATGAAGCCATTTCAGCTGATGCTTACATTACGCAAGAGAATGGTGAATACATTTTACATAACAACGGTGAAGATTTTAAAAATTGGGACATATCACTCACTCCCGATATCCCCATAAAGAAAGTAGAATAAAAATGAAATTTTTCAAAATTATTTCAATTTCTGTACTTATTGCAACTTCTGTTTTATCTACTTGCTATGCATATGAAACAAAATGCACCGATACTGAAAGTGAGCAAGAAATAGTTATAAAGAAGTGATGTTTTAGATGGCGATACAAAACAATAGCAGGTGTACTATATAAACGTCGCCGGAATGTTACCCAAAATTGTTGGTATGACTCCAGTTGGATACCTGCATAGGTTAAAATATGCTATATTATTTGATTAACATTTTTTAAGGCTCTCTATTGTGATATAATAGAGAGCCTTTTCCGTGTCACAAAATCGCCTGACTATCATAGATAAAGTGTAAACACGGGCACTGTGTTTTTGATATATATGTTAGTCTTGCCCTTATACGAATAGTCGGATACATGATAATTCCCAAATACCTAACTTGTATGATGGGAAGTAGCTTTGTTCAGGATTTCTTAAAAATTATGAAGATTTCTATAGATTTTTAGTATTAGGAGGATCGTTTGTATCATCAGTAAACGTTTATTATAAACTGTGTTACTTCGTTTACGTCTTTGCTTTGGCAGGTGATATAAGTAGTGCCTTCACCCTCGGCTTTGATATTGTAGCCGTTTACCTTAGCTACGCTTCTGTCAAGACAGGTTATATGGTAGTTTTTAACACCGTTGTCAAGGTAGTTTTCTATATCTACGGTCCTGCCTTCTCTTATGTTAAGCTCTATAACGTTGTAGTTTCTATTTACGTGTACATTAAATGTATAGTTCTTGCTGCCCTCAGCTTCTACTGTGGTAGTGCCTGTACCCTTAGCTGTTATAACACCGTCGTATACTTTACATACGTCCCTGTTATATACTGTCCAGTCGTACTTATCGGGATCCTTTTCCATAAACTGACTTACGTCTATACTGTCACTTCTGTTTAAGTAGAGGTCGAAGGTCTCTGTTTTGGTTTTAGTAGAGGTTTTTTTGGTGGTTTCTTCGCCTCTTACGGTGATATTAAAGGTATAGTCTCCGTCATCGTAGTAGGAATAAGCTTTAACTGTGGCATAGCCTTTGCTTCTGCCTGTGATGTCTCCACGGTTTGTTACGCTTACGGTGCTTTTGCTGTCGGTTTCCCAAGCATAGTCTGTAGCCGCATCGCTAACATAAGTAGAGAGGTCTTTTTTATCTCCCGCAAATATCGTTATGTCCTTTGTGATATTTCTTATAGTTCTTACGGGTCTTACGGTATTTACGGTTATGTTAAATACCACTACCTCATATTGGCTTATGGCAGCTATCTGTGTGTGACCGCTGTTTCTTGCATCTATTACGCCGTGGCTTATATCTGCTATGTCGGAGTTATCTATTCTCCAATCATAGCTGTTTAAGCTGTAGTAAAGGCGATCGTTTATATTTACAAGCTCACCCTCGTCTACACTTATGTTTATTCTTCTTACATTGGCGTTTTCTTCCACATATATATGATCAAGTATATCTGCTCTTACGGGTAATGAAGATATTCCCAAAACAAAAGCTGTTGCTGCAATTACTGTTGATAAATTTTTTAATATAGTCTTTTTCATGATGTCGTCCCCCTTGAGTGGTTTGTTCTTTGTTATGCACCTATAATACAATATAGTATGTCACAAAAGCGTCACAAAAAAATATTGCTATATAAAAAAGTATTTGGTATTATGGGTACCTCTAAAAAGTGCTATTGAAGTAAAATTGAGATAGCTTGTTCGAGGACTAGGAAATGGCTCGAAGCCAATGTAGAGCATTGGTGAGAGACATTGACGACGTACTCGGGCAAGATAGCCAATTTTACGATT
>JAFSVK010000179.1 GCA_017444985.1 Bacillota bacterium | reverse complement strand
GCTATTGAAGTAAAATTGAGATATCTTGTTCGAGGACTAGGAAATGGCTCGAAGCCAATGTAGAGCATTGGTGAGAGACATTGACGACTAACCTTTGCAAGATAGCCAATTTTACGATTTATGACTTTTTAGAGGTTCCCTTAAATATATTGTAATATCATCGTTGTTTTATGTCAAGCTTATAATTATGAAATAATTTTAGAGACAGATAATTTTTGAAAAAAATTTTCACAAAATTTAGGTTTGAAATTTATGTAATTCTACAAAAATAATACCGTTTCTCTGTCTGTGTTTGACTATTTTTGTAATATATTGTATAATTGCAAATGTTAGTGATACGTAAGATTGTTAAAAAAATGTTAAAGGAGGAGTCTTTGCATGGCAAAGCTAAATTCTGCTGCAGTAGCTCAAATAACCGAGATCTGTAACAGGTATAAGGATGAGAAAACACCCCTGATGATGATATTAAGTGACATACAGAATGAGTATGGTTACATACCTCTTGAGGTACAGGAGCTGGTTTCCGAAAAAACAGGCATTTCCGTTGCCGAAATATACGGAGTTGTTACGTTCTACTCATTTTTCTCCCTTACTCCCAAGGGTAAATATGTTATAGGTTGCTGTTTAGGTACCGCTTGCTACGTTAAGGGTGCCCAGCAGGTTATAGATAAGTTTTGCGAACTGCTTCATATACAGCCCGGGCAAACTACGGATGACGGTTTGTTCACAATAGATGCTTTAAGATGTATAGGAGCCTGCGGTATTGCTCCCGCTGTAAGCATAAACGGTAAAGTTTACCCTAAGATGACCGTTTCTCAGGTTACCGAAACGGTAGCGCAATATCTTATTGCGGAAGAAAAATTAAAGGAGGCAGCCAAATGATAAAGAGCGTGGAAGAGCTTAACGAAAAGATCCGTGTCTGTTCCGAGTCCCTTGGGGACAAGATATCGGGCAAGGACAGCAAGCGTCATATTGTACTTTGTGGCGGTACGGGCTGTCTTTCAAACAATTCAAAAGAAATAGCCGATAAGTTCAGAGAAATAATAGCGGGGAAAAACCTTGATGATAAGGTGACTGTAAACCAGGTGGGTTGCTTTGGCTTTTGCTCACAGGGTCCCTTTGTAAAAATATATCCCGAGGATACTTTATATCGTCTTGTAACTATAGATGATGTGGAGGAGATAGTTGAAAAGGATATAGCAGAGGGTACTATAGTTGAAAGACTTCTCTATGAAGAACCTTCTACGGGTAAAAAGGTAACAAAACAGGATGATATCAACTTCTACAAAAAGCAGAGAAGAGTTGCTCTTCACGGCTGTGGAGTCATCGATCCCGAAAATATAGAAGAAGCTTTGGGCATGGGGGCTTTTCAAGGCCTTAAAAAAGCCCTTTCCATGTCCAGAGAGGATGTTATAAAAGAAGTTTTGGATTCGGGTCTCAGAGGAAGAGGCGGTGCAGGTTTCCCCACGGGAAGAAAGTGGCAGTTTGCCTTAAATTCCGAGAGTGATGAAAAGTATGTTGTTTGTAACGGTGACGAGGGTGATCCCGGTGCCTTTATGGACAGAAGTATACTTGAAGGTAACCCCTTAGGTGTTATAGAGGGTATGATGATAGCAGGCTATGCCATAGGTGCCTCAAACGGTTATTTCTATGTGCGTGCGGAATACCCCATTGCCGTAAACAGACTTAAAATAGCTATAGCCCAGGCAAGAGAAGCAGGTCTCTTGGGTAAGAATATACTTGGAAGCGGTTTTGATTTTGATTGTCACATAAGACTTGGTGCGGGTGCCTTTGTCTGTGGTGAGGAAACAGCTTTGCTCCACTCCATAGAAGGTAAGAGAGGTATGCCCAGACCTCGTCCTCCTTTCCCTGCCGTAAAGGGACTTTGGGATAAGCCCACTATTATAAATAATGTGGAGACACTGGCGTGCGTTCCTTATGTTTTAAGAGAGGGTGCCGCAGAATTTTCAAAAGTCGGTACAGAGAAATCAAAGGGTACAAAGGTATTTGCTTTAGGCGGTAAGGTAAACAATGTTGGTCTTGTGGAAGTGCCTATGGGTACTACCTTAAGAGAGCTTATATACGATATAGGGGGAGGTATCCCCGGAGGCAAGAAGTTTAAGGCTATACAAACGGGAGGCCCTTCGGGTGGCTGTCTTACAGAGGAATTTCTTGATGAACCCATAGATTTTGACAACCTGGTACAAAAAGGCTCTATGATGGGCTCGGGTGGTGCCATAGTTATGGATGAAGATAACTGTATGGTAGATGTTGCCAAATTCTATATGGAATTTATATGCGATGAGAGTTGCGGTAAATGTTCTCCTTGCCGTATAGGTACTATGAGGATGTTGGAGATACTTACCAAAATAACAGAGGGTAAGGGCACCATGGAAGACTTGGATGCTCTTGAAGAGTTAAGCAGAACAGTTAAAAACAACTCCCTCTGTGCTTTGGGACAGACTGCGGCAAACCCCATAGATTCAACATTAAAGCACTTTAAAGATGAGTACTTGGCACACATTAACGACAAAAAGTGTCCCGCTCACGTATGTAAGAAGCTTATGGAATACTATATAGATCCGGATAAGTGTGTGGGTTGCGGACTTTGCGCAAAGGGCTGTCCCGTAGATTGTATACATCGCACGGAATATGTGGCAGAGGGTCACAAGCTTGCTTCCCTTGAGATAGATGCGGAGAAGTGCGTAAAGTGTGGTTCCTGTATGAGTGTATGTAGATTGAAGGCTATAGAGAAGAGGTAATGTAAATGGCTAAGGTTAATATTAAAATAGAAGGCATACCCTGTCAGGCAGAAGAGGGTATGACAATACTTGAGGCTGCAAAGGTAAACGGCTATGAGATACCTTCCCTGTGTGCTTTTAATCACGGAGAGTGCAACAGCGGCTCCTGCAGAGTATGTCTTGTAGAGGCTACGGGAGCCAGAGGACTTGTGGCATCTTGTGTTTATCCCATAGCAGAGGGCATGGAGATCAAAATATCTTCTCCCAAGGCTTTAGAGGCAAGAAGAGAGAGCGTAGAGCTTTTACTTTCAAACCACAACAAGGATTGTCAGCAGTGTGACAAAAACGGTAAGTGCGAGCTTTTGCACGTGGCAAAGATAACGGGAGCGAGAGAAAAGGCTTTTGAAGGCGGTTTCTCCCAAACACATATTGACAGACTTGCACCCTCCATTGTGAGAGATACTTCAAAGTGTGTACTTTGCGGAAGATGTATAGCAAGATGTGAAAATGCTCACGGTATGGGTATTTTGGGCTTTGAGGGCAGAGGTTTCCAAACCTTTGTTTCCCCCGCTCAAAACAGAAGCTTTGCAGATTCTCCCTGTATACAGTGCGGTCAGTGTGTAAGTGTCTGTCCTACGGGAGCGCTTATGGAACATTCCGAGATAGATAAGATAGATGAGGCTTTCAAAGCGGGAAAACACGTTATAGCACAGGCTGCTCCCGCAGTAAGAGCGGCTTTGGGCGAAGAGTTCGGTTATCCCATAGGTACCCCCGTAACGGGCAAAATGATAGCGGCTATGAGAAGGCTGGGCTTTGAAAGAGTGTATGATGTAAACTTCGGTGCAGACCTTACCATTATGGAAGAAGGTACGGAGCTTTTAAACAGAATACAAACGGGCGGAGTATTGCCTATGATAACTTCCTGTTCACCCGGGTGGGTAAACTATGCGGAATACAACTATTCCGATCTTCTTCCTCACCTTTCTTCCTGTAAGTCACCTCATCAGATGCAGGGAGCGGTAATAAAGGCTTATTGGGCAAAGAAAAATAACATAGACCCTAAGGATGTCTTTGTGGTATCCGTAATGCCTTGTACGGCAAAGAAGTACGAGAAGGAAAGAGAGGCTCTCAAGGTAAACGGTCTTGCGGATGTGGATGCTGTAATAACCACAAGAGAGTTGGCTCGTATGATAAACAGAAGCGGTATGCTCTTTAAAAAGCTTCCCGATGAGCAGTGGGACAGCGACATTATGGGCGACTACTCGGGCGCCGGTGTAATATTCGGTGTTACGGGCGGTGTTATGGAAGCTGCCTTAAGAACCGTTTACTTTAAGCTTACGGGTAAAGAAAAAGACCAAATTACATTTGAAGAGGTAAGAGGCCACGAAGCAGGCATAAGAGAGGCAAGCCTTGACATTAACGGAACTACCGTAAATGTTGCCGTAGCTTCGGGTATGAAGAGTGCGAAAGTCCTTCTTGACGAAATAAGAGAGGGAAAGAGCAAGTACCACTTTATAGAGATAATGGGATGTCCCGGAGGCTGTATAAACGGCGGCGGTCAGCCCTATGTACGCCCTTGCTTCCTTGAAGATGAGGATGACGATATTCTCGATACCTACAAGGAAAAAAGAGCAAAGGCTCTTTACTCCGAGGATGAGAGACTTGTTATAAGACAGTCCCACAACAATCCTCAGATAATAAAACTTTACGAAGATTTTCTCGGAGAGCCCAATTCACACAAGGCGCATGAACTTTTACATACGGTTTATGCGGGAAAAGAAAGATTTAAATAAAAATACATGGGGCTGTGAAAAAACAAAATTTGCTTTTCCGCAGCCCTTGTCTATACAACCTATAAACATTATCGCCGTCGGCAGACTTCATACTTTGCAGAAGGGCAAGTGCCTCACTAAAGAGGTGCACAGAACGGCTGGTTATCGGCAAAAATCTCATTTTTGCCGGGGTGTGATACATCACACCCCCATTTAAATAGGGGGATATCTGTGAGCGAACTTAAAAATATAGGTTATTCCAACAAAATATTTTACTATAACGGTGTAGGGGAAACAAATTCCTTTGATTTTTGTGCTGTGGCTAAGCTTAAAGAAGAACTTGATAAAAAAGCTTTTGAAAAGGCTGTGGGAAAGGCTCTGGAGTTTTTCCCCGAGTTTGCTTTTCGCCCCGTTATAAAGGATAATAAGCTTTATGCCGAGGAGAACAGGGCTGATATAAAGGTATTGGAAGAAGAGAAAGTATACAGCCTCGGAAGTAGCGACACCGGAGGATATTTGTTTTGCTTTTTGTATAAAGACAAAAGACTTCAGATGTCTTTTTTTCACGGGCTTTCGGATTTTGCCGGCTTTCTGTCTTTTTTCGGTACCATAGTATTTTTGTATGCAAAAGAACTTGGGCTTGATCTGTGCCCTATAAGGGGTATGAGAAAAAGCCTTGATGAGTACTATGCCATACCCGAGGCGGAAAGACTTGACCCTTACAGCTGTTTTATGGCAGAAAAATACGAGGCTAAAAAGCCAAAGGACATAAAGGAAATTTGTGAGATAGATGTGCCTCTTTTCGGCTTGGACAGTGATGTAAACAAAAACTATGATATAGTTTTTAACCAAAAGGCACTTTCGGAGGCTATAAAAAAGCACAATACCTCTTTTACGGCTTTCATCATTTCCTTAATATCAAAGGCTGTGCGAAGTATAGCCAAAGACAGTGAAAAAACGGTGAGAGTAAAACTTCCCGCAAATATCAGAAAACTTTTTTCATCCTCAAGCTTGGTGAATTTTTCCGACTCTTTGATCATAGAACAGGAGGCGGATATATATAAGTTTGATGATATGTGCAAAGACGTAAGGGAAAAAATTGACGAGAGCTTAAAACCCGAATACTTTGCCCTTAAAATGAGACAAAAATCGGAAAGAGTAAAGGAATACGAAAAAAGCGGAAAAGCCATAGAAAAAATAGCAGAGGAAACGGCAAAAGAAGGGTATTTAAAAAATACAAGGCCCGTGACATACTCTCTTTCCACCCTTGGAGATATTACCTTACCCGAGGATTACGGTGTACTTATAGAAAGCCTTGGCTTTGAACCTCACCTACCTACGGAAAATGTTTTTATACTTATATTGACCTATGGAGGCAGGACGGTCTTAAGACTTTGCCAGAGATTTGAAAGTGACATCCTTGCCAAACAAATAGCCTTGGAATTAAAAAGTATGGGTATAGAAACGGAAGTTGAGGACAGAGGCTACACAAGGGGAAACAAAGTAATTATAGAAAATATAAAACACATATAAAGCGGTTTGATTATATGTACTGCAGTAAAGTATAGTAATGCATATATAAAAGATAAAAAGAAGGCATAAACATAGGGATTGCCTTCTTTTTTATTAGAAAAGTTTAAGGGCACCTCTAAAAACTCATAAATCGTAAAATTGGCTATCTTGCAAAGGTTAGTCGTCAATGTCTCTCACCAATGCTCTACATTGGCTTCGAGCCATTTCCCAGTCCTCGAACAAGCTATCTCAATTTTACTTCAATAGCACTTT
>JAFSVK010000178.1 GCA_017444985.1 Bacillota bacterium | reverse complement strand
ATTGAAGTAAAATTGAGATAGCTTGTTCGAGGACTAGGAAATGGCTCGAAGCCAATGTAGAGCATTGGTGAGAGACATTGACGACGTAATCGGACAAGATAGCCAATTTTACGATTTATGACTTTTTAGAGGTGCCCTTTATATATTTCTGCCCATGTACTCTTTTTATAACGCCTTTAAGTTCTAAGGTGGTTAAAGTATACATGAGGGTCTGTATATCAAGCTTTGTTTTGTATGAAATTTCATCTGCCGACAAAATTCCGCAATCCATACAATCATAAACCAATTGTTCTGTAGTTTCAAGTGTAATTTTTAAATTTTGGTCATTTTTTTTATTTTCGGCACTCTCTTTCTCCTCTATCCCCAACTCATAAAGCACGTCCGAGCTATCCAAAAGAGGAAATGCTCCTTCCTTTATAAGTATGTTGGAGCCCTCGCTCAAGCTGCTTGTGATATTTCCGGGAAGAGCAAAAACGCTTTTACCTTGGTCGAGAGCGTGACCTGCGGTTATTATGGAGCCGCTTTTTTTTGCCGCCTCCATAATAAGCACCACATCCGAAAGCCCGCTTATTATCCTGTTTCTGTATGGAAATGTCCATTTCGACCCCCTCATTGAAAGAGGGAACTCACTTATTATACAGCCGTTTTTAACTATATTTTCTCTTAAGTTCCTGTTACAAGCGGGATAGCAAATATCAATGCCGTTACCCATAACAGCCACGGTCTTTCCCCCCTTTGCAAGGGCAGCCTTGTGGGCGTGGGAGTCTGTACCCTCTGCCATACCCGAAACTATAACAACACCCTTTTCAGCCAACTCTCCCGAAAACTTTTCGCAACAGTACACACCGTAGTCGCTTACCCTTCTTGAGCCTACCACAGCGGCACAGCTGCTTTTTAAAACTTCCTTCTCGCCTCTTAAATATATACCCATGGGAGGCTCTGTTATGAGAGATAATTTTTCGGGATAGTCCTCATCATTTTTGGAAATAAAAACAATATCCTCTTTTTCCATGGTGTTTTTAATATATTGTATGTTTTTATCCTCAAAAAATTTATAGGCACTTTTTTCAAGGGATGCCGCCTTTTCTCTTTTTATTCCCAACTCTTCGAAATATTCTTCTCTCGGGGATATTATTTCATCTAAAGTAAAATTTCTCTCTATCTCAAGGGCAAGGGGTATATTCATAAGCCCCCCAAGCCACATATACGCATATTTTTCTCTTGTCAATATCATCACCCGTGAATGCTTGCCCTGTCAAGGTTTCTAAGTTGCAAAGCCTCGGATATATGCTTGGGAAGAATATCCTTTTCGCCTTCAAGGTCTGCTATGGTACGTGCTATTTTCAGTATTTTATGATAGCTTCTCGCACTGAATTCAAATTTATCAAAAGCAAGCTTTATAAGGGAAGCCCCCTGCTCGTCTACACTGCAGTATTTTTCTATTTGTGCGGCTGAAAGCTGAGAGTTAAAAAATATCTTCTCGTTTTTGTAGCGTTCAAGTTGTATTTTGTGAGCTTTTATAACTCTTTTCCTTATATCCTCGGACTTTTCCCCCTGTGCCCTTGTATTAAGGTCTTTATAATCCACAGCGGAGGCCTCTACCTGTATATCTATCCTGTCAAGAAGGGGTCCGCTTATCTTTGCCATGTATCTGCTTATTTGATTGGGTGTGCAGGTGCATTTGTCGGAATAGCCGTAGTAACCGCAAGGACAGGGATTCATAGATGCTATGAGCGTAAAATCCGCAGGATATGTCATAGTGGCATTTACCCTTGAAATGGTCACCACTCTGTCTTCAAGGGGTTGTCTGAGCTCCTCAAGAACATTTCTCTGAAACTCAGGCAATTCGTCAAGAAAAAGCACACCATGACAAGCAAGGCTCACCTCTCCGGGACGCGGCACCCTACCGCCGCCTACCATGGCAGAGCCCGATATTGTATGGTGGGGAGAACGAAATGTCCTCTGTGTTATAAGTGCCTCTTTGTTTTTTAAAAGCCCCGCTACAGAATATATTTTTGTTATCTCCATACTTTCCTTAAATGTAAGGTCCGGCAGTATGGTGGGAAATCTTTTGGAGCACATGGTCTTTCCCGACCCCGGAGGCCCTACCATAAGAACATTGTGCATACCCGCGGCAGCTATCTCAAGAGCTCTTTTAACCGCATCTTGACCCTTAACATCGGAAAAATCCGTATTGAAATTTTTACCCTGTTCAAAAAGAGCTTTAATGTCCACCTTAGTAGGCTCTATAACGGCATTGCCTCTTAAAAACTCCACAATCTCCGATACAGACCTTGCTCCGTAGACCTCAAGTCCTTCCACAAGTGCCGCCTCCGTAGCGTTCGCCACAGGTAGAAAACACTTTTCAAAGCCCTTTTCCTTAGCCTCCATGACCATGGGTAGCACACCGTTTACACTTCTTAACCCTCCGTCAAGGGAAAGCTCCCCTATAAATATACATTTAACTAAATTTTCGCTTTTTACTATCCCCATTTGAGAAAGTATGCCCATGGCAATGGGAAGATCGTAGGCGGGACCCTCTTTTCTCGTATCTGCGGGAGCAAGGTTCACTGTGAGCTTACTTATGGGAAATTGAAAGCCCGAATTGTTTATAGCGGTCTTGACCCTTTCTTTCGATTCTTTTACGGCACTGTCGGGAAGACCCACTATTTCAAAGCCGGGAAGACCCGCACTCATATCCACCTCGGTCTCCACCATAAAGCCGTCTATACCCGATAACCCGCAGGAATTTATTTTTGATACCATATACCTACCCTCTTTTATTTTACGGTATATGAACCCGTATTCGTCTCATAAGTTATACTTCTCTGTTTCCCATTTTCCTCAAGAGTATATTCGCTTCTTACAAGCTGCAGATCATTTGTATCCGTAACCGTGGAAACTATAGCCTTGGCATTAAAGAAGCTTCCGTTTTTTATGGGGTTGTCGTATTTAAATACCACTGTTTTTGAATTGGCATTGTTTCTGTAGGTAAGTACACATTTTTTCATGGTAAAGCCCGTAAAATTGTTTACCTTTGCATCTATAGTCCTGTAACCCGAAGATTTATCGGAAATACTCATTTGTACAGTGATGTTGTTAGCCTCGGAAAACAAAGGTCTGTCCCGTTCCGTTTTGCTTCCTTCTGTGACCGCTTCCTCTTTTCTGCTTGTAATGTAGGCTGTTTTTTCTTCCTCATCATACTCCACTTTAGCTCCCAACGCCTCTGCCGCAGAACGCAAAGGTATATAGGTTATACCCTCGTAAAGTAAAGTTTCTTTATTTAAGTTTTTACCGTCTACATTAAGTTTTATGGCATTAAAAACCACCTTTACGGTCTTCCCTCCGTCAAAAGCCGAAACGCTCCCTACCGCCAAAAGCGTTAATAACGCAGTAATGAGTACCTTTTTGTATTTTTTTATATTCTTTTTCATAACTTTCCTCCCTAACAAGTGAATACTTCATTAAAAGACAGTATACCATAATCCTAACAACATAACAAGACTTCCCCCTGTAATTCCTTTAGGCTTTTTATAACATAAGGGCACCTCTAAAAAGTCATAAATCGTAAAATTGGCTATCTTGCAAAGGTTAGTCGTCAATGTCTCTCACCAATGCTCTACATTGGCTTCGAGCCATTTCCCGGTCCTCGAACAAGATATCTCAATTTTACTTCAATAGCACTTT
>JAFSVK010000177.1 GCA_017444985.1 Bacillota bacterium | reverse complement strand
TTCAGCTGATCGGTACTAATAGGTCGAGGGCTTACTCGAAAGTAAGAGAAGGTTGCGAGTGCTACAAGCGACCGAAGGACTTACAAACTTTTGATAAACGGTTAATGTGTTTGTTTTTGGTTTTGAAGGTACAATACCCTGGGTATATACCCTCATGATCCTCGATAGCTCAGCGGTAGAGCATCCGGCTGTTAACCGGAGGGTCGTAGGTTCGAATCCTACTCGGGGAGCTTTCAAGGTTCGCAAGCCTCGAAATATTTATGGCCCGTTGGTCAAGCGGTTAAGACACGGCCCTTTCACGGCTGAGACAGGAGTTCGATTCTCCTACGGGTCACTTCTTATTTTATTTCGGGGTGTAGCGCAGCTTGGTTAGCGCGCCTGATTTGGGATCAGGAGGTCGCAGGTTCGAATCCTGTCACCCCGATTCTATTTTTATATGTACCGGTAGCTCAGCTGGATAGAGCAACGGCCTTCTAAGCCGTGGGTCGGGGGTTCGAATCCCTTCCGGTACATTTTTGTGTTTCATGGTGGGTATGGCGCAGTTGGTTAGCGCGCCAGATTGTGGCTCTGGAGGCCGTGGGTTCGAATCCCACTATCCACCCTTATAATAGATATGGGACACTAGCTCAGCCGGCTAGAGCACTTGACTTTTAATCAAGGGGTCCCGGGTTCGAGTCCCGGGTGTCTCACACATACAAACAGCTTAAGTAGAAATGCTTAAGCTGTTTTTTTATTGTGTGATTGCACCTATTATTTTGATGTGTTATAATATCCATAGAAATGTGATTAAAGAGAGGTGAGAGTCTGTGCCTTTTTCCATAGTAAGAAATGATATAACGAAGGTAAAAGCGGATATTATAGTGAACACGGCAAACCCTAAGCCTATTATAGGCGGGGGTACGGATCGTGCCGTATATGTTGCGGCGGGGGAAGAGAGGCTGTTGGAAGAGCGTAAGAAGATAGGGGAGATATTGCAGGGGGAAGCGGTATACACACCTGCTTTTGATCTTCAGGCAAAATATATTATACATACCGTAGGTCCTACATGGATAGACGGAGAACATGGAGAGAAGGATGTATTACGCTCTTGTTATGATAAAGCACTTATATTGGCGGAAAGCTTGAAGGCAAAAAGTATTGCCTTTCCCTTAATAGCAACGGGAGTTTACGGCTTTCCCAAGGATGAGGCATTAAATATAGCACTTTCTCAAATAGGCAGGTTTCTTCTTTTGCATGATATGAAGGTAATACTTGTGGTCTTTGACAGAAAAGCCTTTGAACTTTCTTCCAAGCTTATAGGCGATATAGATGAGTACATTGACGAAAAGGGTGTTGTAGATGCGGAAAAGTCGGAGTATGAGCTTGATTACGGAAGATTTACGGGAGAGGAAAGTTTTCGGATACTTGCAAGGAAGAGAAACAACCGCAGAGAATACGCTGCATCATTATCTTTTACAGAGACATTGGGAAAAAGCTTGGAGGAAGCGGTAGGGGATAGGGGAGATACCTTCAGCCAACGCCTTTTTAAGCTTATAGATGAGAGGGGAATGGACGATGTTACCGTGTATAAAAAAGCCAATATCGACAGAAAGGTGTTTTCCCGTATACGCTGTAAAGAAGACTATAAGCCAAAGAAAAAAACAGCGGTAGCTCTGGCTGTTGCACTGAAGCTTAATATGAATGAAATGCTTGACCTTCTTTCAAGGGCAGAGATAGCCTTTTCTCCGGGGAATAAATTTGATATTATAATAACATATTTTATAAATAATAAAATTTATGATATTTATGAAATAAATGCGGCACTTTTTAAATACGGCCAACCTATATTGGGGGAATAATTTGTCGCTTGCAAAACGACCTTTTAATTTTTTTACGTGGTATACTTACATCATCGAAACAAAAAAGAATAAAAGGAGGACAAAATTATGTTAGGAGCAATTTTAGGTGATATGATAGGGGCACCCTATGAATTTGACAGAGGTAATAAGACCAAAGATTTCCCTCTTTTTAATGAAGAGTCGGAATATACCGATGATAGCGTTATGACAGTGGCTGTAGCGGAGGCGCTTATGGACACTGTTGGGGAAAGTGATGATGTAATTAAGAATGCTTTGGTAGAGTCCATGCAAAAGTGGGGAAAGAAGTATCCCTATGCAGGCTACGGCGGTATGTTTTACGGGTGGTTAATGGAAAAAGATCCAAAGCCCTACGGCAGTTTCGGTAACGGTTCTGCTATGCGTGTTTCTTCTGCGGGCTGGTTATATGACACTATGGAGGAAACAAGGAGAATAGCAAGACTTACGGCAGAGGTCACCCATAACCACCCGGAGGGTATAAAGGGTGCGGAGGCAACTGCGGCAGCTATCTTTCTTGCAAGAACAGGCAGCAGTAAGGAAGCCATAAAGGAATATATCGTAAATAATTTTGGCTACGATCTTTCCAGAAGTTGTGATGAGATACGCCCTACCTATTACCATGTGGAAAGCTGTATGCAGACGGTACCCGAGGCAATAACAGCCTTTATGGAAGGAAAGGACTTTGAAGATGTTATACGCACCGCCGTATCCCTTGGAGGTGATTGTGACACTTTGACTTGTATTGCAGGGGGTATCGCTCAGGCTTATTATACTATACCCCAAGATATGATAGAGGAATGTCGTAACCGTTTGCCCGAAGATATGCTTGAGGTGGTAGATCGTTTTATGAAGTTTGCCTGCCAAGATAGCAGGGATATGTTTCTTGATGAAAACGGGCGTATAGAAGAGGCTATAAGTCGTTACATCGTGGATAAGACCGAGGAAAATAAAACAGAGGTACTTGAAGCTATCAGGGCTGTGATGCATAATGACGGACATTTTCTACTTCCCGTTGAGGTAAAGGGAGAGGATAAAAGCAATATCGCTCCCAAATTGATAAGCGGAAAAGACGGGGGTTTTTGGTTTGTGGCATTCACTTCCCAAAAAGAGGCTGCAAAAGGAGAAAAAACAGAGATATTTTCTTATTTTATAGACGGAACGATGAAAAATTGTCTTAACGCCGCAAAGATAGAAGGTATAAAGGGTATAGTTATAAATCCTTGGGGCCGTTTTTTTGAACTTACAAATGAGTTAATGGAGAAAATATTTGATGCCGACGGGGATGAGGAATATATCGTACCCGAAGAAGATATTACAGCCGAATTGCTTGAAGACGGTTCTTACCTTAAAAAAGCTTTGGAAATATGCAACAGAAACAGAACAGAGTTAAATATTTTTAAGCTTGCAAAGATACTTCGTGACAGCTATGTATGGATACCTTGCCATACCGTTATGAGTGATGCGGATTACGAGAATGTATCTAAAATGGTCATGAATGCAAAAGAGGAAGGGCTTGAATCTTTGGAGGGAATGACATTCACAACACAGGATGAGGTGAGACTTGTTCCCGATATAATGCAAAGTGATGAGGAGTTTTTCTTCCCCGTATTTACATCGGTGGAGGAAATGGGAGAATACAGAGAAGGCTTTTCAAAAGTTGAAAAACATTTTGTCGAAGCCATGATACTTGCAAGAAACAATGAGAAAAATGTAAAAGGTATAATCATAAACGCCTTTTCACAACGCTTTTTTATACCGAGGGAGACCTTTGATATTATAGCGGATATGCCCTCTGCAATTGAGAAGGGAAAAAAGGGAGAAGAAGAGTAAATTTTCCTTGTTTTTGCCCCCGCTATTTGGTATACTTTGAAAATGTAAGCAACAGTTTCAAAGCAAAAGGGGAAAATCATGAAAATTAAAAAAATACTGACCACACTGTTTTCAATCGGAGTATTGGTAGGTTCTTTAGCTGCAAATGTGTATTCTGCCGATATATACAAGGATATAAATGTAAATGTGACCTATGGTTCGGATATATCCGCTCTCACAAAAGGGGATGAGTACAAGGTATACGATACTTTTATAAGTCTTACCGATACTTCCGTAAACAGAATGACAAGCGAACATTTTCAAATAATATGGGGCAATTCCAATACCTCAAACATAAATGTCAACTATGATTTTATAAAGGGAAACCTTATAAATTTGGAAAATATCAGGCTCTTTTACATAAATGAGCTTAATATGAAAGACATAGGTATATCCCGAAACAAAAATATAACCGAAAAGAGAAAAACCAACATATATGTTTCCAATACGGGACTTAAGGATTTTAATGACGATTGGGCGTATATGTCGGTAGACGGTGACAGTTTTGCCTTTTTGTTCCTAAATCCCGATGCTATGAGGGTGGATATGCCAAGCTGGGTAGTACCCCATGAGTTGGCTCATGCCTTCACATACCATCAAGGAGGAGAGGTACCCGGAGCTTGGTATGAGTCTACTGCAAATTGGTTCAGAGATATGTACCTTGGAAGCGAGTATTACGCCTACGGCAACAATGTTTATGGCCCCGCTTCCGACTTTTTCGGACCATATATAGTGTATTCGGACTACTATGTGCCACATGTTTATCAGTGGTACGATACCTGGCCTCTGTTTACCTACATTACCGAAAATCCCGATAATATAAATGGTTTGGGTCTCGGTCTTATGAATAAATTATTTGAATATTCGCAGATAAGAAATAAGTCTATGTACGACATTATAGAGACCCTCTCGGGTGTTGACAAAAAGACGCTTTTAGGCTACTTTGCCAGAAGAATGGCTACCTTTGACTTTGAAAGAAAGGAAATGTACAAACAGGGTTTTGAAGAGTATAAAACGGGACTCAGATATTCTTCGGCTCCCGAGGATAAGGTAAGACTTGCAAGACTGACACTTAACCTTAATCAAGCGGACGGGCAGGGCTATATAACACTACCCGAGGACAGATACCCCATGCAAACGGGCTTTAATATTATACCCCTTGAAATATCGGGCAATAATATAACGGTGGATTTTGTAAACACAAGCACCTATACGGAGGCGGATTTCAGAACAAGTATAGTTACCGAAAGCCGAAGCAATGTTGCGAGATACTCTGATATACTGCAGGGTAGCGGCAGGGTATCCATAGACCTTACGGGAGATGAAAAGGCAGCCTATCTTGTGGTATGCGCCACCCCCGACAATATCAAAAACTTTGATGTAGATTGGTCTTCAAGCACGGAAGATACGGCTGAAAGGTATACCTACAAATTTAAGCAAACAGAAAATACCGATAACTTAAATACTCTTACAGCGGGATATTATTCCGCACAGACCATACTTTCCGACACAAGATTTACCGTGACCAAAAACGAAATAAGCAGTACCACCGAGCTTAGATTAGCTACGGGTGCGGTAAAGTTTGCGGTAGAGGATGATGCCTATATATACATAGACTACGGTTGCAGTTCAACAAACACTTCAAGAAGTGCCGCACTGAGCTTAAACGGAGAAATATCCGAATATGTGGCGGGAAGAGGAGCCGCAAAATGCTTTGAAGTAGGTCCCCTATCAAAGGGAAGCTATGAAATAACAGCCCTTCAAAATGGCGGCACCTCCGCAAAGATATACGGTATAACGGTGAAATATCCCCTAAAGGGAGATTTTGACACCGACGGTGATGTGGATAGGCAAGACGTGGCAAGTATATTAAAGCATATAACAAAAAGCCAAGTCCAAACCTCCCCTCTTGCCCTTGTAAACGGAGATACCGACGAAAGAAAGGGTATAGACATAGGGGATGCCATATATATTTTGAGAAACCTGTAAAAGAGGAGGCAGCCTTTAGGCTGACGGAGAGGTTCCGCCATAAAGAGAAAATCAGTAATTACCGAAACCAATGCCTGAAAAATCAATTTTTTCGCGTAAGCTAAAAATTGATTTGGGTCAATAAATTATTGTTTGAGGTTGTATTTTATTTTATGACTTAGGAGATAGAACCTCTCAGTCGGCTAATGCCGACAGCTCCCCTTTCATGGGAGCCTACCCTTCGTAGGCTTTTTCTGCAATTGCAACACCGCATCCATACAGTACCATTACTTGTAGTTTTTGGCAATGTATGAATAATAAATTACCTTGCAAACAACGCCAACTGTGACAAAGCCTCGCCTGAAAGGAGAGGTGGCAGCCTTTAGGCTGACGGAGAGGTTACGCCATAAAGAGAAAATCAGTAATTACCAAAACCAATGCCTGAAAAATCAATTTTTTCGCGCGAGCTAAAAATTGATTTGGGCCAACAAATTTGGCTCAACAAATTGGAATTTTATACAACAACGTCCGATATACCGTATTGATTTTTTCGGTATATCGGACGTTGTTTTTTTATATAAAAAAATCTGTTTTTTGTCCCGTGGCTATATGAACATAGGGCACAGGACTGTCCTTCATAAGTCTATAAGGAGTTTTATGACATCGAGTAAATTTATAGTATCATCCTTGTATACATCGGCGTATACCTTTTCTGTTTGAGTGAGAGAAGAGGCTGTTGTAATGTCCTTGAGTATCCTTGTGGTATCCTCTGTTGTCACCTCGCCGTTTGATGTTACATCTCCTTCAAGGTGAGGGAGTATTACGGCTATGGCTTTTACGGTGGTGGTGCTGCCGTTTGCTTGGGCAAGGATGGTGTCATAGCCTTGCAGGGTCTTAACGGTTTGTGCGGAGGATATTACGGAAAGTATGGTGTCTTTTTTGTAGTACACAACATTGCTTCCCGTTTTTTCCGCTTGTGAGGGGAGAAGGAAGGTCCAATCGGAAGCCTCGGAGTAGGCGTTAAAAGCAAGCCTTGGAGCGGAGCCTTCGTATTCTATAGCTATGTACTCACAGGAGTTTATAAGGTCTATAACATCTTCCGTAAGTTCTATGCCTTGGGAAGAATCATAGTCGGACAAAGCGTCGGAGGAGCGGTATAATATTTTTGTGTAAGCATCCTCCGTAAGAGAGGTGTCGGTATTTATGGGCTCTAAGTCGGGAGTGATCTCAGAGTTTGCCGCAGTTACAAAGGCAGTTACAAGCTCGGGAAATTCCCAGGTAAGTGTGGCTCTGTTAAGGAGCATAAAGGTCTCGCCGCTGCTTTTCAGGTTGTTATCCCAAATAAAGCAGGGGATGTTGTAGGCTTTTGCCCTTGTAATGTAGTAATTTGCCCAAGTAATACGGTCTGCGTCGTTATTTGTGTTACCGCTTTTGTATAAAGCACCCATTTCACCCATTATAACGGGTATGCCCGAAGATACATAGTTATCGTACAGGTATTTAAGTTCCGAATTAAGATCCTGTTTATCGGCATCGCTTCCCCAACTTGAAGTGCCGTTTTTATCCAGGGCGAAGGAGTAGGGGGAGTAGTTGTGTACGGATACTGCTATATTGCTTCCCATAATATTGCTTTTAGGGTCGGTGGGGAGCACATATCCATCAAGGCCTGCAATGGAGGCTGCATTGGGAGGGCACATTATAAGCCTTGTTTCGTTGTTGCCACCCGTGGAGCGTATTACATTTACAGCTTCTTGATTAAGGGCATTTATAACTTCTTTTACTTCTTGTGTACCGCCGTTCCATTCATTCACACCCCCTATTTCTCTCGGTTCGTTCAAGGTCTCAAATATAAGGTGTCTGTCGTAATCTTTAAAATAGTTGGCTATCTGTGTCCATTGGGAGTCTACTTTTTTTATACAGTTTTCCTTTTGGGCAGAGGTGGGTATGAGCCAACCTACAAGGGCGTTGTTATTTGTATGCACTTCGTGGTGCATATTCAGTATAACATACATATCTTGACTATAGGCATAGTCTACCACTTCTTTTACTCTTTTAAGCCAAGCTTGGTCTATGGTACCGTTATCGTCGCACTTGTCAAACCAAGTGACGGGTATTCTCACAGCGTTAAAGCCCGCCACCTTTACGGTAGATATAGTTTCCTTTGTCGTTACGGGGTTTCCCCAACTTTTTTCCGCATTTTCGGGGGTGGTATAGGGTATTCCCACGCTTTCAAGGCTGTTTCCCAAATTCCAACCTATATTTATATCTGAAACTATCTCCATAGCACTCATTTGAGATATATCTTTTTCTTCGGCAAAAGAGGGTGTTGTAAAGAGTGCCGATATAAGGGCGAGAGTGGCTGCAAATATTCTTTTAATTTTCATCTTCATCCCTACTTTCTGTATTTTGGGCTTTTCTTTTGGCAAGCCTTTCCGCTACCATTTTTTTATAATCCTCGTCTTTGGGAGAGTAGGGATTGGCGTTTTTAAGAACTCTGTCGGGTTGTCTGCTTGATTTTACTGCCGATGAGAAAAACAGAGTCATCACCAAAATGTAAAGTGCCCAACAGCCTAAACTTATAAAAAATGGTATAAGCGTTATTTTAAATAAAAAGTGTGCCGTAAGCAATAAAAGGGGTAATGTTAAAAATCTTATCCAAAGCAGGGCATTTAAAAAGAATGTGACTGTAAACAGACATAGATTTTTTATAAAGTTCATAGTGTCTCCTCCTTTTCTACTTAACGTAATTTCTCAAGTGCCAGTATATAAAGGCTGTATTTCTGTGTATATATATGGCATCGTGTATTTCTATGGGCTGACCTTCCTGCATATTTTCAAGCTCTATGGTACCTGTTCCCAGATACCTGTTTTCTTCATCGTAGTAGTTGTAGGCTATTATGATTTTGTTGTCTATAATACCGCCTGCGGGGCATTCATACTCTGCCGTAAGGTCTATGGGAAGCTCTACACGGTTATTGGTGTAGGTGGATTTCGCCTCGTCGGTGTGATATACTATATCGCCCTCCATTATTTCAAGCTCTATTTCCAAATTATTTTTTTCGGCTACCCTTATATGTCCCGAACCCGTAACAAGATCGGGTAGGGCTTTCTTTTTGTTCTTGTTGCCTATAACGGGGTATGTGGTGCTTTGGGTGGTTGCCACGGTAGTGCTTTCCGTGGTGGTCTCTATAGTTGTTGCCGTGATTGTTGTTGTTTCGGTAGTGGTCTCCGTAGTAGTCTTAGTAGTGGTTTCGGGTAGCATATCTTCGTTGTAGATATATACTTTTTTATTTTCTTCATCCCACTCCACACTATAGCCAAAGGCTTCTGCAGCATATCTTACGGGTGCCAATGTTCTGGAGTTTTCAATAAAGGGGGCTGCTATTTTCTTTTCTTGTGAAAGCTCGGAGTTTTTGTATATACGCATACTTTCATCACCTATACGCATATATACCATGGTATTCTCCTTGTATGCCATTATGCTTTTGCTCTCATCGTCAAAAAAGACTGTGGCACCCAACCCCTCAAACACCGCTCTTACGGGAAGATAGGTGACGGAGTTGTATATCTTCGCCTCCACATCGCTGTGTACCTCCTCCCCGTTTATAAGTATACTCGGGTTTTCCGCAAGTGAGGGCAGGCAGTTTATAAATACAGCTCCCAAAGTGAGTATCAAAAATATTTTTTTCTTCATAAAAGTACCTCTCAAGATATAATATATCCTTATTCTATTACATACACAAAGAATTTTCAAGCAAAAAAAGGGACTGTGAAAAAAATATACTTTTTCACACTCCCTTTTTTCAAACATAAAAAAACCTGCCTAAAGGCAGGTGATATATGGGAACAATAGGGCTCGAACCTATGACCCTCTGCTTGTAAGGCAGATGCTCTCCCAGCTGAGCTATGCTCCCACAACAGAAAAGAGTATAGCACACAAATAAACATTTGTCAATATTTTTTTGCGAATTTATAAAAAATTTAGTTATAATTGAAACTGTATCGAAAAAATAAAATTTTGCAATAAACTTGTTTGACTTTGCTTTTTTTATGTGATATATTTTAGATGAAAGAACATTTAAAACACAATGGATTTTACATTTTGTCGGTAAAATACAAATTTACCTCTGACAGGGATTTGAGGTGTTTTGATGAATAAAAAGGCAGTAATTATAATAGTGATCATAGTAGTGGTGGTTGGGAAGATATTGCTGGACAGAGGCTCACGCATAAGTATAGCCAATGTTCCCGAGCCTGTGCAAACACCTGCTACGGGTCATAAAAAAACTGAAGTAAAGGGCTATGATGTAAATATACAATATCTATACGAATACGATATGAAAGCTCTTGTGGTGTCCACCAAAAACTATGGAGGCTCCTCGGTAGGGGATGCTCTTTCTCCCAAGGATCTGGCTGTTGCTTGGGGCACTGTGGCTGCCAATAACGGTGAGGTGGACTTTCATTGGACCCAGTCGGGCAGGTGGGTGTCCTGGAGGCTCAAAAGTTATGACGAGTTGGCAAACATAGGCACGGAAGCCGATGTGAACAGACAAAGTGCAAACTGCCACATAATCCCTGCCGACAGCGAAGTGCGAGGAAAACTTAATAAAATCAAAAGAGGCAAATACATACATCTTAAGGGCTATCTTGTGAATATCAACGGTGTAAATAAAAAGGGAGACACTTTCTATTGGAACAGCAGTACCACCAGAGAGGACACGGGGGCACATTCCTGTGAGGTCATATACACCACTGACATTGAAATATTGAATTAAAAATATCCGACCTCTATATTTTCACATTTTATTATAAAAAACATTTAGATAATCTAATACTATTAATAATGAAAGTAGTATATAAATAACACTACTTTCATTTATATATAATATCTATAATATAAATATATAGGAGGTGATATATATGAATAATTATTTTGACATACTGGATGATTATTATTTTGAAATGGCTAATTTACCACCTGATAGAACTGGATTATCAAGAGTTATATGGATAGATAGTTTAGGTAAAGATAGAAATAATAAACACAATTGTCCAAGATTAAAAGTACAAAACATTCCTGGAAATAAAATAGTTCCAGGAGATAATTTCACAATTGAAATATCTAAAAAGCCAAAAGTTATCCGTGGAGAAGTAAAAATATCATATAAAGAGTTAAATAGTATTTTGGATTATATTTCTGATAATTATGATTTATTTATTAAACATTGGAATAGAGAGCTAAATGATGATGATTTAAAAGAAAAACTTGCTGAAAGAGAATGTTATAAATTAAAAAAATAATATTTTTATAATTTATAAATATAGAGAGTAGTTTAAACTACTCTCTATATTTATCCGTCCTCGGAGCGATATTTTTCGTTTCGAGGGTATTTTTTTGTTTTTGGAAATTTTCTATTTTCTAAACCTTGAAAAATCCAACGGATAATATTATAATATAAAAAAAACAAACGGAGGAAATATATGAAAGGCATTATAACTGTTGTCGGTAAAGATACTGTAGGTATTATAGCAAAGGTATGTACATATCTTGCCGAAAAAAATATAAATATACTGGATATATCTCAAACTATAGTGGACGGATATTTCAATATGATGATGATCATAGATATGTCGTCAAAAAGCTCTGAATTTGACGATACCGTAGATGAGCTTAAAAGCATAGGCGAGGGTATAGGCGTTGATATAAGGTTGCAGAGAGAAGATATTTTCGACTCCATGCATAGGATCTAACGGAGGATATATGATTTCAAGAAGGGAAGTACAGGAAACCAACAAAATGATATCGGAGGCAAATCTCGATGTCAGAACAATAACAATGGGTATAAATCTCTTGGACTGTGTGGACTCCGATATAGAAAAGCTTTGTAAAAATGTGTACGATAAAATCACCTTATCAGCAAAAGACCTGGTAAAAACGGGAGACGATATCGGAAAAGAGTTTGGAGTACCTATAGTCAACAAAAGAATATCCGTTACACCCATATCACTTGTGGGCAGTGCTTGTAAGAGTAAGGAAAATTACATTCGTCTTGCCAAAACCTTGGACAGGGCGGCGGAAAATATAGGTGTAAACTTTATAGGAGGCTATTCTGCCCTTGTACATAAGGGTATGACGGAGGCAGACAGCCTTCTCATAGACAGCATACCCCAAGCTCTGGCAGAAACGAGATTCGTGTGTTCTTCCGTAAATGTGGGAAACACACGAAGCGGTATAGATATGAGTGCCGTTAAGCGAATGGGAGAAATAATACGGGAAATGGCAGAGCTTACAAAGGATGAGGACTCTATGGCGTGTGCCAAGTTCGTGGTCTTTTGTAATGCCGTAGAGGATAACCCTTTTATGGCGGGTGCTTTTCACGGTATAGGAGAGAGAGAAAGAGTTATAAATGTAGGTGTAAGCGGTCCCGGTGTAGTGAAGAGAGCGCTTGAAAGTGTAAGAGGGGCAGATTTTGAAGAACTTTGCGAAACCGTAAAGAAGACAGCTTTTAAGATCACAAGAGTAGGTCAATTGGTGGCAAGGGAGGCTTCTAAGAGGCTTAACGTGCCCTTTGGCATCATAGACCTTTCCCTTGCACCCACACCTGCCGTAGGTGACTCCATAGCGGAAATATTTACAGAAATGGGTCTTGAGTGTGCGGGAGCACCGGGTACCACCGCAGCCCTTGCCATACTTAACGATAATGTTAAAAAAGGCGGAGTTATGGCATCTTCAAGTGTTGGTGGCTTATCGGGAGCTTTCATACCCGTAAGCGAGGACCACGGCATGATAGAGGCTGCCGCTTCCGGGGCTCTCACCCTTGAAAAGCTGGAGGCTATGACCTGTGTTTGTTCCGTGGGACTTGATATGATAGCTATACCCGGGGACACCTCGGCTGCCACCATATCGGGAATTATAGCCGATGAAATGGCTATAGGCATGATAAATGCCAAAACCACCGCCGTAAGAATAATACCCGCAATAGGTAAGAGTGTGGGAGAAAAGGTGGATTTCGGCGGTCTTTTGGGAAGTGCTCCCATAATGAGGGTAAACTCCAAAAGCTGTGAGGCTTTTATAAACAGGGGAGGACGAATACCCGCACCCATACACAGTTTTAAAAACTGATATGAAAAACAGATCATTTTTAGTCGTGCTTTGCCTTATACTTACGGTATCGGGGTGTAAAAAAAGCGGAAGGACAAAATACACAAAGGAATATTTCGGCTATTTTGATACCTATTCCTACTTTTCGGCTTACTGTGAGGATAAGAATAAGTTTGATACCTGTGCCGCCGCTATAGACGAAAGACTAAGTGAATTAAACAAAGATTTTGATATTTACAATGAGTACTCGGGTGTAAACAATCTCTGTACCGTAAACAAAAAAGCGGGCATAGAGCCTGTAAAGGTAAGCGACGATATTATAGAGATCGTATCCGAGGGCAAAAAAGCCTACGAAGAAACGGGAGGCAATGTAAATATAGCATTCGGGGCTGTGCTTTCGGTGTGGCATGAGTATAGGGAAAGGGCTTTGGAAGACAGTGAAAAGGCGGAGATACCAAGCCTTGAGGAACTAAAAAAAGCCGAAAAACACTGTAGTATAGATGCGATAGTGGTTGACAAAAATGCCTCAACATTGTATATTAAAGAGGCAGGATGCAGTATAGACATCGGTGCATTGGCAAAAGGCTATGCGGCGGAAAAAGCAAAAGATATAATGGTCTCCCATGGCATCACCTGTGGAATGGTGAGCCTGGGCGGAAACGTGGTTTGTCTAAGCGACGAAGAAAAACCAAATTGGAAAATAGGTGTGGAAGACCCTTTTTCCTCGGACTCTTCCCAATATATCCATGCTTTTGAAGTTGAGAGCGGCTCTGCTGTTACCAGCGGAAACTACCAAAGATATTATGAATATAAAGGAAAAAGGTATTCTCATATTATAGATAAGGATACTTTGTTTCCTGCGGAAGAAAATGTATCTGTTACAATAAAGTGCCAAAACTCTCTGAAGGCGGATATATTCTCAACCGCACTTTATATTTTGCCCTATGAGGAGGGGGTAGCTTTGGCAAAGGAACAGGGGCTTGAAGTCTTTTGGGTTTGCAACGATGGAAGTATTAAAAAAACGGAAAATTTTTAGGAGGGAAAAATGAAAAAATTTTTAGCAGAGTTTAAGGAATTTGCCTTAAAAGGCAATGTAATGGATATGGCTATCGGTGTTATCATAGGTGCTGCCTTCGGTAATATCGTTACAGCACTTACGGATAGCTTCATAAACCCCATAATACAGCTTGCCACAGGCGGCAACAGTGGGGAAGAAGGCGTTGCCATAGGCGGACAGCTTAACATAAACGGTGTAATATTTAATTACGGCAATTTTATATCCGCTATCATCAATTTCCTTATTATAGCCTTCATACTCTTTCTTATGCTTAAGGCTATGAACAAGGCTATGTCACTTGGCAAGAAAAAAGAAGAGGAAGCGGCACCCACAACAAAACAGTGCCCTTATTGCTTCAGCGATATAAATATTTCCGCAACAAAGTGCCCTTGCTGCACATCCGATATAGAGGTCAAGGCAGAATAAAAAACAATCCCCCTTGTTTTCAAGGGGGATTGTTTTTATGTGCGTTTATCGGACACCCTTTCTAATGGGTAAAAGTCCTTAATCTGCTCAACAGGGGGAAGGATATAGCCAAAGCAAAGGGTGTTCATTGTAAGGTGAAATCCCAAAAAGGCAGAGACTGATTTATGGGCTAACGAACAGAAGTCTCATCAGGTTGTATACAAGGATAAGACTACATAATAGGTCAAAGTCTAATAGCTGTATGAAATTGTATGCAGTATATGAGAAAGATGGATTAAAACTTTTCCAATTTTTTTAAGTATACAATCAAAGAAAAACGGCCTAAAAACTATATATTTTGCTAATATTTTTTTATCGCAAAAAAACAATTCAAATTTTTGCGATTCATAGAAAATGGATTTTTAATGATGGATAATTTTGTGCTTTTCAAGGGCTTTTATAATACAATCAAGCATAAAAAACACCCTCTCGAAAACCGAGAGGGTGTAGTTTGAAATAATAATTATCTCTTTGGGAATTTTTTAGGACTTAAAAACCGCTTAAACAGGGCATCTGTAAGATTTTTGTGTCTTATGGGTGTCCTATCTATTTTTGTTACGTTTCACTAAAACACAATTATTTGCTATAATAGTTGATAAATATCACAGGCTTAAATCCTTGCAATCGCACTTCTTTTTTCCACTGATCAAGTCTATTTTTTAACATCAACATATCAAGTTTATCGAAATCAGGTTTTCCCGAGGAATCCTCTATGTGTGTTTTTCTTTCCAATATCAACCAAATCGCAACCTTATCAATGTTAGGCATTTGCGGTATATTCCCTGATTTATATAACTTCAAAGCAGTTAATGATTGATCTATAGCATAACATAATTTCGCAGATGTATTGCCTATTTTAACTGCATACATGCAATGATTCTTGTACAAATCCATAACTTCAATCTTACTACTTCCCATTTGAGTAAGCTTTCTATCATAATTAATGAAGCCATTATCCCTCTCTTGAATTTCATTAAAAACTCGTTCCAAATAATATTTTTTAATTAAGGATTTTTTTATCTCTCCTTCAGATTTTCCATGATATTCTGAATGATCATGTTCTATTTCATACATAGCATCAATGTATTCACTATGTATTGCTTTAGAAAAGTCAAATTCCGGATGATACTCAATATCAATTTCACTCAATGATGCTCTTAAATAATTCAGGTAATCATTATTATATCTATACCATATTCCTTTGGATAAAAGACATTTTTCAGAATCTATTGTATAATCAATCAAATCGTATACTGTATTGGTTTGTACTGATTCACCGTTATAGTAACTAACCACCCTTATATTAAGGACTTGACTATTAAAATCTATATTATATTCATTACAAAAAGAGCGTATAATGTCTTCATTTAGAATGGTAACTTCATTTTCAAACCTCTTATATTTTAATTTAAACATTCCATCATTATTATTGAATATCTCGGTAACACCAACAATATCAAGTTCTGAAATGTTTATCTTTGTTGATTCTTGTTTAATTTCATCATACAATTTGTTTTTTAATTCTTCAATATATTCTTTGTCAGTTATTTTAGTAAACACCGGAATTTTACATTGGTCTTCTCTTGTCATAATAGTATTCTCAATATAACAAATCAAATCAATTATGGCATCCAAAGAATCTGTATTTGTTACAAAACGAATAGAAGTACCAATTTCTAACGATGGTTTGTATAATGAAAAATCTTGAGGAACTACCTCCTTTGCTTTAAGTTTAGCAAATGATTCTCCACTATTAAATTCCAGTTCATTATAGTTTATATAGGTATTAACGACCTTGTTCCTACGCAACCCAGGACTTGTTAGTGTTGTAGTTTTAATTTCTTCAAATTTAAGTTTTCTTGCATAACTAAAACCAAAATCTTTATCACAAAACTTATCTACAAGAAAAAATGAATGTCCAAATGTTACCGCATAAATACTTTCATAATTTCGTTCTATAACTAATATTGCTTTGGGGGATGACGGCATTTTTATATCTTCTTTATCAAATGAATGTAAAAGCCAATTCCACGAAATATTTTTTTCTTCTTTAGAATCTGAAATATATAGTGAGCAATCAAAAACATCTTCATTACTCCCGTTGCTTCTGTCGATTATCCTATTACTAGCAGTTTGCATTTTACTTTCCAGTGCTTTATCAAATAGTTCAATTCTTTCTCTGTCGATTTTATATAAATTTATTGTTCCCATATAATTCCTTTCCATATTTCCTTTAATATTCTATTTTTAATGACCTAATTTGAGGTATAGGTTTAATTAAAAGAACTTATTTTAGCAATTATGAAACCTATTCTTTTGACAATTGATATTATCAAAGCATTCCCCATACAAAAATATCTCATATTTTCCGGCATTCCCGTATTAGTCCAGTCATCAGGAAAACCGTTAAGTCTTTCGCACTCTTTTGGGGTAAGTGTCCTTAATCTTCCCGTTTGCAGATCTGTCACAACATGGGATGTCCTACCTACCTTTGATTCAGATGTCAATATAGTTCTCGAAGGCATATCCATTGGTTCAGGAAACTTTACAGCACCCTCTGTAAAATAGTATGTACTACCATCTCGTCTTCGACGTTTTTCTAGTTTTGCTCCTTTTGAATATATCCATTTTGCCATATCTTCGTCCTTAAGAAAGTATTTTTCATCTATAGTACCCGTTTCCAAAATATTTTTTATAGGTACAAACGGCTCTTTTTTAGGTATGACATCTACCGAATAGATCCTTCCATTCATCATTACTCCGGAATTGTAAAATTCCACTTTCAAATCGTTGGAAATATCACAAACTTCCGGATATATCATTTCATCTATCCATTGGTCTGTATATATACGGTCGTGCCCTTGAACAAGAAAAGCCTTAGCTAATATCGCATCAGAAACGACATATTCATGCATGCTTTTTAAGCCTCGTTTGCATACATTTTCTGCGAGTCTTTTAAATAACTCTGTGTCATTTCTGTATGCAAATATAAAAGTCCGTCTCCTTCGTTGAGCTTGTCCGTAATCAGCCGCATTTATAACTCTCCATTCGACTGCATATCCGCTCTCATATAAGCATCTGAGAATTATCGAAAAATCTCTGCCTTTTTGCTTTGCCGGAGAGCGAATTATCCTATCGACATTTTCAAGAAGTATGTATGAAGGTCTTTTATTCCTTACTATATGATCAAGCTGCCACCACAAAGCACCCTTAGAG
Organism: Bacillota bacterium; assembly: GCA_017444985.1. Classification (GTDB taxonomy): domain Bacteria; phylum Bacillota; class Clostridia; order Lachnospirales; family CAG-274; genus UBA3680. Next base: position 14,091 of record JAFSVK010000177.1, on the reverse strand, counting down.
CCTTCTATACCCAGTGAATTTTTCTTCATTATCGAATAGTCCTGGCACGGAAAACCTGCAACTAGAAGTTCATGTTCAGGAACGTCATCCCGTACTTTTGCAATATCCTCACAAACATGATTATTGCTTTTGCCAAAGTGTGCTGTATAACAATCAAAAGCATACTGCTCTTTTTTATACGGCTCCCATTGGTTTGCCCATATAAAATCAAATTTATCAGATGCCGCTTCAAGTCCAAGCCTAAAACCACCAACACCGGCAAATAATTCTACTGTTCTGATTTTCTTCAATGTCATCACCCAAACATTCATTTGCGATGTTGTTCTATAACACTCATTATAAACATAACGCAATCATCAAGGTTCTTCATCACTTTTTTCTCCCAAAAATGTATCGGTATCCAACCCATTTCCGAAAGCTGTGCATCCACCTTCACATCTCTAGCCATATTTTCCTCTATTTTTTCTATCCAATAGTCTCTATTACGCTTTAATCTTGCTTTTCGTTTTTTCCAATCTTGTCCATGCCAAAATTCACCGTCCACAAAGACCGCTATCTTATATTTCAAAATAGCTATATCGGGTGAGCCCGGCAACCTCTTATAATTTGTTCTGTATCTAAACCCTCTGTGCCATAACGCTTTTGCAAGTAATGTTTCCGCTTTTCCTTTTTTTAATTGCACATTTCCCATACGCTTTCGCGTTTCCGGCGTAGAATCATATCTTTTGGGATGCTTCATTCTTTAACCACAACTTGTTTAGTATATTTGTTTATGTAAAAACTATCCGGAGGTAAAAGCCCTATAATAAGTATAGGTGTTGTAAGAATGTTCTGTAATGGTTTTAGATATCTTAAAAATTTTTCGTATGATCCAACTGCACTATCGAAATTGCCAGCTTTTTTCATTTCGTCTGTAGCACATACAATAATACCAGCTGATGATTGAATTTCTTTTGCTACATGATTTAGTTCTGATGCTAAAACTGGTTTGATTAAATTCCAAGCTATAGCTTCTCCGTGATTAAACGCTACCTCGATTGTTATTTTATCTTTTGCAAAATCTACTCGCCATCTTTTCTTATCTTTTCCATTTGCATAAGAAGGATCACTAAAAATTGCACTTTCTGCTGTCCATTCTTTTCTTGTTAGCTTTTCATATATCAACTTATTTATTGTTTCTGATAAACTTTTCTTATTTTCTCTTTCATTCATTTGATAGTTTTTTATAAGTTCTTCATCTGAAATACTACTGATAACATCAATCACTTCATTGTATAGAGAGGTAAACTCTGTGTCAGTTTCAAATAAATTCTGAGCATATCTATGATCGTGAGTTATATATTTCATAACGTTTTACATCTCCCTTATCTGCTTTTCCACATAAGTTCTATTAAACCAAAAACATTGCTTAGTCATCATACGTCCATCAGGCAACGGAAGCTTATCGCTTCCGTCCTTACCATGAGGACGAACATGAGCAACTTCGCTTTCTGATTGTTTTGGTAAATTGTTATAGATTTTCCCATTTTTTTCTTCAAGGATAACGCCCTCACATATAGTTTTTACAGTACGATTCCAAACACGCTGTACTTCGTCAAGGTCATCATTAGGGATATTCCAAAACTTCACACGATCAAATACGTATTCTCCCTTTTCATTCTCTTGAAAAATAACAAAAAGAAACTTTGTCGGAACTATATAGTTATAAAGCTCAGATTCTTCCCATTCTTTTTCTTGGCTCAATTTAATAAAATCAAACGTCGGAAATGACATGCTTTCCTTTATCTTACCGTTTAGCTGCACCCGAATAGTTTTGGGAACGATGCAGGCTTTTTGGAATTCATCGGTATAAGCTATTTTACCTTTTATACCAAGCATTTTTGCCAACAATACTTCATTAAGATTCTTTGCTCCACTATCAACATTAAAATAGGCTTTTAACTGTCCTTGTGTCTTCCCAAAATAAGGTTGTAATTTTTCAACTATTATATCTTCAAATGAATGTTTTTGAAGTTGTTTCCAGTCTGTTATGATTCTCTCGTTTGTAGCCGTACCAAAAATATACTGATTTAATATTTGGGTCATATACGATGACTTAAGAGAATATGCCCTCTGTTTTGCCGGTATATCCGAGAACGGCTGTTGTCTGACACTTGATGCGTTTGCCCCCTTTGTACAAGCGGCAAGATACATCGTATCACCCTCTGAAATAAGATGTGCCTGACCGTTTCTGATCTTATCTATTATCGTTTTCCAGTCATTTTCTATAATAAGCAGATCCTCTTCTGGAAAACTGAACAAGACCGCCTTATCTATCGTAAATTCGCTCTTGGGAACATCTTTTTTGTGCTCATAGGACATCAGCAACATAGTCTCACACTTATGCCAAAAAGAACTTGTTTTAAATGTCTTGTCATATTCTTCCATGTAATTTATGATATTGCATACAAGACGTTCCTTTGCGTGTATGGAACCACCTTTCCCGTGATAATATGGCGTAGCTTTGAGTTCTACTCCCGCCTCAGGAAAATCAGGCTCTGATTCTGAGTTAGGTGAATAACCATACCAACTTTCTTCTATAACCGTGCCTATCGCACCTTTACCCGTAGATAATCTTCCTGTTTTATCAACTTCTCCTAATGGTATACCTATTATTTCCTGTGCACGTTTTAATACGGCTTCTTTCGTTGAGTATTTTGTTCCTTCCATAATGAATTACCTCTCTTGTTTATAAAAAAAGAGCCCTATGCTATCGCATAAGACCCTTTGTGATCTCAAACTTATTGTTCGGCAGGTATAATGGAATCTAACACTTTTCCCATACGAGTTATCATTGGCACTACCAAAGCATTACCCATGCAAAAATACCTCATCCTGTCCGGCATACCCGTATTAGTCCAGTTATCCTCAAAACCCTGCAAACGTTCAGCTTCGACCGGTGTGAGCAAACGCAATTTGCCACACTTCGGGTCTGATACAACATGTGTTGAACGATTGAGAGTTGATTCGCTGGTCAACATAGTACGTCCGGGTCTATCCCACGGATCGGGAAATGCAATAGGACCTTCGGAAAAAACATACTGGTGTCCGTTTGCTGCTGTTCGGTTTATTTTTTTAGCACCTTTCAGATAAGCCCACTTTTCCATCCTGTCGCTGGTGATAAAATATTTCTCATCAACACCGTCACTAAGCAAAACCTTTCCAAGCAGTATTGGTTGTTCTTCCGCTTCAACTATCTTAGAAGTTGTTATTTCACCATTAGACATATATCCGGCATTTTCAAAAGAAAAAGCAAAATTATCGCTCACATCTACAAGGTCAGTACCAATTGTAGTGCTTAAAAACTTACCCGCATCAGTTATTGGAAATGCAGACACCATAAAACCTCGCCCGGTTATTACATCTTCAGCAGAAAATCCAGACATTTTCTTGCCATATTCAGTATCATTTTTATATGCAAAAATAAATGTCCTTCTTCTTCTTTGTGCCGCTCCATATTGTGCTGCATTTACAACTCGCCATTCGACGCTATATCCCAAGGCAGCAAAACACGAAAGTATAACACCAAAATCACGTCCTCGTTGTTTGGCAGGTGATTTTAAAAGACGATCTACGTTTTCAAGCAAACAAAACGGCGGCTTCTTTTCTTCAAGCGTATCCCTTATCTGCCACCAAAGAACACCTTTTTTACCTTCTATACCTTTTGACGAGACCAATGAATGTGCCACACTATAATCTTGACACGGAAATCCGCCAACAAGAAGCGTATGATCAGGTATATTCTTTTTATCTACCGTACTTATATCTTCACCGGTATGTAGCTCGCCATTCACATCGGGACTATCCCCAAAATGTTGTACATAACAGTCATGTGCCCACTGTGTTCTTGCTCCCGGTTCCCACTGAGAAAACCAGTTGGTTTCCCAGCCTGAACGCAACTTGTCAAACCCGAGTCGAAAACCACCAACTCCGGCAAATAACTCACAAATCGTTTTTTGCATAAAAAGCCCTCCCTTGACTTGTCAAAAGTCAACACGCTCAAATATTTTAGGTCGAAATCACGTTTCGTATTAGCACCGACAGCCGCCGGATCGTTGACCTATATATATTTTACCATAATTCGACACATGAAATCAACAAGAATTTAACAATAGGCTATTATGCTAAGAAAAAAGAAGCAATAGAAGCACTTACAGAGTATAATACCAATCCTTATGACATAAATGTCAATAAAATAACCTTTGCCGAGGTCTACGAAAAATGGTCGGAACGTAAATTTGAAAATATCAGTCAGTCTAATATCAACGGATATAAGGCTTCATACAAGGTCTGCACGACCTTGTATGATATGCCTTTTCGTGAGATAAAACTTAATCATCTGCAAAGTGTAGTAGATAACTCGGGCAAAGGCTATGATTCACGAAAGAAACTTCGCATTCTGTTCAATCAGTTATTCGATTATGCCGTACAAAACGAAATAATCGGCAAGGATAAGCAGATAGTCGAATATGTGGATATAGGCAAGCCCGAAAAAAGTACTAAACATTATCGTTTTAGCCACACAGAGATAGACGCACTTTGGCATTGGGCCGATAAAAACGAATATATACAGGTCATTCTGATGCTTATATACTCGGGCTGCCATCCCGGCGAACTTTTCTCCGTAAAGTCAAAAGACGTTGATATAGAAACAGGATATTTCAATGTAAGACAGGGCAAAAACGATAATGCTATACGCAAAGTGCCTATACATAAGGACACAATGAAATTCTACAAGCATTGGTTAGACAAGGGTAGGGAATATCTGATAACCCAGATTAACGGCAAACCGATAAAATTTGATACCAACCACGGACAGTTTACAGAGAGTTATTGGATCCCGATATTAAAGGACATCGGCATACTGCAATATAAAAATGATGACGGGGAAGTATGCCAACACCTGCCGCACGATACCCGACACACATTCACATCTATGTGGGCGGAGAAACATCTTGACGAAGGTATGAGAAGAAAAATACAAGGTCATAGCGGAAAGGGGATAGGAGAAATTGTATACACACATCTGGAAATACAGACACTCAAAGCCGAGCTTGACAAGTTATAATTTGTGTCTTGTGCGTGTCTTTTGTGTGTCATATAGGTTGATTTTCGGGGTATGTTTCGTCGATTTTACCAAAAGAAAAACCCCGAAAACAAGCCGTTTTCGAGGTTTGAATAGTTGTATATGATTATCTCTTTGAGAACTGAGGTGCACGTCTTGCTTTCTTTAAGCCGTACTTCTTTCTTTCCTTCATTCTGGGATCTCTTGTGAGGAAGCCTGATTTCTTGAGAACGGGTCTGAAATCTGCATCTGCCTCAACGAGAGCTCTTGATATACCGTGACGGATAGCACCTGCCTGACCTGTTGTGCCGCCACCCTGTACATTTACTCTAACATCAAACTTATCTGTTGTGCCTGTAGCTTCTAAGGGCTGTCTTATTATAAGCTTTAATGTTTCAAGACCGAAATAATCGTCTAAATCTCTCTTGTTAACAGTTATCTTACCGCTGCCGGGAACGAGATAAACTCTGGCAACAGAACTTTTTCTTCTACCTGTACCGTAATACTTAGCTTCTGCCATTATGGGAACCTCCTATCAATACTTGATCTCTAATGTTTCGGGTTTCTGTGCTTCGTGCTTGTGCTCGGGGCCTGCATATACAAAAAGTTTCTTGTACATATTCTTGCCTAAAGCATTCTTGGGAAGCATTCCCTTAACAGCGTGCTTAAGAGCCTCTGTAGGCTTCTTCTCTAAAAGTTCCTTAAGTGTGGTCTCTTTGAAACCGCCAACATAATCGGAATGTCTTCTGTAAAGTTTGTCGTTGAGCTTGTTGCCCGTTACCTTTATTTTCTCGGCATTTACTATTATTACATAGTCGCCTGTGTCAAGGTTGGGGGTATATATAGGCTTGTTCTTACCGCGAAGAACAGCGGCTACCTGTGATGCAAGACGGCCTAAAGTCTGACCTTCTGCGTCAACAACATACCATTTTCTTTCTATTTCAGCAGTCTTTGCTATAAATGTTGTTCTCATCAGAATTTTCTCCTTCCAAAACGGATTGAAACTTATTGCAATGCGGCTTTTTTTATAGTGGAATACGCCGCTTGTTACAAAATGTCATAAACTCATAATGTCCGAAAAGAATTTATGACGGGGAAGTGACATATTTAGGGGCTAACTAATATGTGCACTTTTCAAACAGAGTTTATTTTACTATAACGAACATTTTTTGTCAACAAAATTTTTGTGTAAATTTTGACTAAAAAAAACAAAGTGAAGGAGCATTCTGAATTCAAATTACACAATATTTTTTGCTTTATATAATGAAGAAAAAACAGCTCTATGGCTTAAACGGTGATGTTTTAGGTAAAAAACGCGTAGTTTGGGAACCAAAACTTTATATTTACTTAATAATTTATTTGTTGACAAAAAATAGTTAACAGTGTATATTACTAACAGTGTTAGATATTCCGAACAGTAAAATAGAAAGAAGGAGGAAATATGACAAAAGAGGAAATGGCTCTTGAGATGATGGAAAATATGCGAAAGCTTGCGGAAATACACGAAGTTCCCGATATCCCTTTAGGGAAGGCCGAGGTCAAGGCTCTATACTATATACAAAGGTTTGAGGAAGGTGTTTCCCCCGGAGAAATAGCAAACTACATGAAAGTCACCAGTGCAAGAGTTGCTTCTATTATAAACTCACTTCAGAAGAAGGGTATTATAGAAAGAACGACAGAAACTTCCGACAGAAGAAGGATAACCGTTAAAAGCACCGAAAAGGGTGCCGAGTTTATAGAACAGATCGGCAAAATGGCAATATCTCGTATCATGGAAGTATTTGATGCCATAGGCGAAGAGGATGCGGCAAATTTCAGCAGGATAATAAAAAAGATACTTGCGGCAAAAGAATATAATTTAAAATTTTCAACCCTAAAAGAGAAAGAAAATGCTATTCGTAAAATTGCACAATAAATGTGCTTAATATATATTTTTTTATTGTTTAAATATACAAATTATCTATACGACAAGGAGATGTATTATGAAGAAATATGTTAAATTGACTGCCATTGTGCTTGCGGTGGCTACCTTGACAGCCTGCGGAAGCAAAGCGAAAGAAGCAGAACAGGAACAAGCTGCAAGCTTTGTAAATGTGGGCGTGGAATCACCTACTATAGCCACCATGAAGGATGAATACTCATACACAGGTACCATAGAGGCAAAAGATACCGTAAATGTTGTGGGTACTCTTTCGGCAAATGTTACAAAAACAAACTATGAAGTGGGAGATACTGTAGAAAAGGATGCGATACTTTTCGAAGTGGATACAAAGGATGTGGAACTTAGCGTAAACAGCGCAAAAGCATCCCTTGATGCTGTAAATGCCAATATAAATACGGCACAGACAAATGTGGAACTTGCAAACGGCTCATCAATGAAGAGCCAGATTTCTGCGGCAGATACAAACATCACCAATTGTGAAACAGCTCTTAAAAATGCCAGAACATCTGTTGATACTGCGAAAACCGCTGTAGACAATGCGGATATAAGTATAAAGAACGCTCAGAAAAGCATAGAAAATGCCAACATTTCCATAGAAGGGGCAAGGTCTGATATAAGTACGGCACAGGCTACGGTATCTACAGCCCAAAAGAGCGTAAGCAATGCGGAACTGACACTCAGCAATTCCAAAATGGCTCTTGATAAGGCACAGCAGACTTATGATGACAACAGAGAACTTTATGATGTAGGCGGTATAAGTAAGGAAACTCTTGATAACTCCGAGGATTCTTTGGAAAGAGCTCAAAACGATTACAACACTTGTGAAAATGCTCTTGAAACAGCAAAGAACAGCCTTCTTACAGCACAAAACACTTTAGATAAGGCACGCAACGGTTTAAAGACTTATCAAAACGCTCTCGATACCGCAAATCTTGCCTATTCCTCCGCAATAAATGCCAAGTCTACGGCACAGAACAACTACCTTACGGCTCAAAGAGCTGTAGAAACGGCACAAACCGCTTTGGCAAAGGCAAGATCCGACAGGGATAACTTAAATACCACCGCAGCCGAAAACGCCAGAAGAGCAAGTGATAACTTAAACACAGCACAAGCTTCAAAGTCTACGGCAGAGGCAAGTATAGCAACAGCGCAATCAAGACTTGACGATGCTGTTGTAAAGGCTCCCATAAGCGGTACGATACTTGAAAAGAATATTACCGTAGGAACATATTACGGTGCGGGACAGGTAGCTTACAAAATAATGAACACCAACAGCGTAAATGTAGAGGTAAATGTTTCGGAAAGTGTTGCAAATGTACTTAATGTAGGCGATGAGGTAGATATAAGTGTACCTACCGCTCTTTCAGAGGATGTTGAGGGTAATATAACGGAAATATCACCCGGAGCAAATGATGATGGAACATATACCGTAAAAGTCGCTATAGAAAATGAAGACGGTACACTTAAAAGCGGTATGTTTGCATCTATAAAATTTGCAAGAAACGTAAGTAATGATGTTATGACACTACCCAGAAATGCGGTAATACATAATAACGAAGACTACTATGTATTTGTAGTGGGAGATGACAATATAGCTGTTAAGAAAACCGTAGAGACGGGTATAGACGACGGTAAGAGCATAGAGATAGTAAGCGGTATAGAAGAAACGGATATGGTGGTTACCAGCGGACAAAGCTATATAGAGGACGGAAATGAGGTAAAAGTCGTAACAAAGAACGGGGAATCTCTTTCTCAAAGCGGAAAGAAAACAGAGAGTGAGAGCGAAGGTGAGTCTTCCGCCCAAGATGACAAAAAGTCTTCCGATAAGAAGGGAGATAAATAAGATATGACAAAGTTTTTTATCAAAAAGAGGGTAACGACCCTAATGCTTGTTTTGATAGTAATGCTTGGTGGTTCCATTGCCTACTCGGCATTGGAGTTGGCATACTATCCCAACATGGACTTACCTGTGGCATTGGTAATGACTACCTATACAGGTGCGGGTCCCGAGGAAATGGAAGACCTTGTTACAAAGCCTTTGGAGGAATCTTTGGCAACCCTTACGGGTATAGATAAAATGACAAGTCAATCTTCCGCGGGTACTTCCATGGTCGCCTTGCAGTTTGTAGACGGTACAAATATAGATAATGCCGTAAACGATATGCGAGAAAAGGTGGACCTTGTAAAATCCAACCTGCCAAAAGATGCAAAAGAACCTACTATTGTAAAGATGGATCTTACCAGCACCAACATCGAAGTAGGTGTAATGAGTGAGAAATATGATTCCCAGACACTTTATGAATTACTTGACAATAATGTATCAAAGTATTTTGAAAGAGTAAGCGGTGTTGCTTCGGTATCTCTTTCGGGTGGTGCGGAAAGAGAAGTACGTGTTACGGTAGACCAGGACAAGCTTAACAACTACGGTATAACAACAAGCACTATATCTTCTGTTTTAAGCACCGAAAATGCCAACACACCTACAGGTAGCCTTGATGAGGGAGAAATTGCCCTTCAGATGAGAGCCTACGGTCAGTTTGAAACTCTTGATGACATAAGAAACCTTTATATTACCACAAAGTCGGGGAATACCGTACTTTTAAAAGATATAGCCGAGGTGGAAGAGGTATATAAAGAGGAAACTAACGTAACATACATCGACGGTAAAGAGGGTTGTATGTATACCCTTTCAAAGGCCTCCGACGGTAATATAGTTACAGTTACCGACAATATTTTAAAGGCTATAGCGGATATAAATAATCTTTACCCCGAGCTTAATTTCCAGGTGATGACGACCACCTCCGACTATATTAAGCTTTCTGTAAGTAACATTGTATCCACGGCATTCCAAAGTTCGATTTTGGCGATGTTGGTACTTTTATTTTTCTTAAGAGATTGGAAAACATCTGTTGTAATAGGTGTATCCATACCTACATCAATGTTTGCTACCTTCTGCCTTATGTATGTTACGGGTATGACACTGAACATGGTATCTATGGGTGGTGTTGTTATAGCCATAGGTATGTTGGTAGATAACTCGGTCGTTGTACTTGAAAACATATTCAGGCACTCAAAAGAGGGCGAAAGTCCCAGAGAGGCTGCATATAACGGTACTACGGAGGTAACAATGGCCATCGTTGCCTCTACACTTACATCTGTGGCGGTTTTCGGACCTATGATATTTGTAAAAGGTGTTATGGGTCAGATGTTGAGTAATATTTCCTACACCATAGTATTTGCACTTCTTGCATCCCTTGTGGTATCAATAACTTTCGTACCTATGGCATCTGCCCTTGTTATGAGTTTAGGCGGCAAGAGGAGCATATTTGCACCTATAGGTGAGAAACTGGGAAAACTCCTTGACAAATTTGATGCCGGATACGGTAAGGTACTTAAGAAAGCTCTTAACCATAGATTTTTAACGGTAGGCTTGACACTTGCAGTATTTGTAATTACTCTTATGCTTTCAAGCAATGTAGGTCAGAACCTTATGGACAGGGGCGACCAAGGTGTTGTAGAGGTGTCGGCGGAACTTCCCAACGGTTCAAACCTTGAAAGTTGCGAGAGGATACTTAACCAAATGCTTGACAGAATAGGGGAGATACCGGAGCAAAAGTCCATGTTTGCCACTGCGGGAGCGGGCGGTACCATATTTACAACCGGTAGCTCCACCGCTACCATAACCTATAATTTGGTAGATAAGGAAAAAAGAGACAGAAGCAGTGACGAGGTAAAAGAGGAGATAGAAAAGAAACTTGTGGATATTTCGGGGGCGGAGATAACAGTATCTACCAGTGCCAGTGCCATGGGTTCCATAGGTGATTCGGGATTTTCATTTAATATATATGCCGACGATCTTAGTGAGCTTAGAAGAATAAACGAAGACATACAGTTGCAACTTAAGGATGCGGGAGCCGTAAATGTGGAAAGTACCATGGATAAATCGGTACCCGAGGCAAGTATAAAAATAGACAGAGCAAAAGCCGCAAAATACGGCGTAACAACAGGTATGATCGCAAATGCGGTATCTGTGGCAAATAACGGTTCAAAGTCTACAGAGTATAAGGAAAACGGTACGGAACTTGATGTTGTTATAAAATATCCCGAAGAACAGATAAAGTATGTTAAGGATCTGAACAATATCACCATAACAACACAGAAGGGTGTTGTAATACCCATTACAGAGGTGGCATCTATTGAGATGTCCCAGACCGCTACAAAGATAAGAAGAGAAAATCAGAGAAGATTTACCGATATCAAGGGTGAATTCACGGGTCTCGATACTGCGGAACAGAAGAGAAAGGTCAAGGAAATACTTGATAACTATATGTGGCCTTCAAATACCAACTATGAGTTTGGCGGCGTTATAGAGATGATGGAAGACACTTTCAGAGATTTGGGGCTTGCTTTGCTTGTAGCAGTACTTTTGGTTTATATGATAATGGCATCTCAGTTTGAGTCCTTTATAAACCCCTTCATACTTATGTTCTCCATGCCTATATCCATAACAGGTGGTATACTGGGACTTCTCGTTACGGGAAAGAACATTACATCTTCGGTATTTATGGGCTTTATACTCCTTGTAGGTATGGTTGTTAATAACGGTATAGTTCTTGTGGACTATGCAAACCAAATGAGAGAAAGACACAATATAGGTGCAAAAGAGGCTATGCTTATGTCGGGTCCTGCAAGACTCAGACCTATACTTATGACTACTCTTACGACCGTCTTGGGTATGGTGCCTATGGCACTTGCCATAGGTTCGGGTATGGAATCCATGCAACCTATGGGTATAGCTATAATATTCGGTTTGTCGGCATCTACCTTGCTTACACTTATATTCATACCCACACTTTATTGTATTACCGATTCTATCATACGTGGAGTAAAAAGATTGTTTAGGGGAAAACCCAAAAAAAACGGAGTGAAATTTACCGAAGAGGCAACTTACGAAGTTAAAGAAGTTAAAGAAGAAGGATATTTTACAGAGGGAGAAGATTCGGCTTCAAACTCTGAGCAGGAAGAGGAGGAAAAACAATGAAAAGAAAACTTATAGCATTAACTCTTGCCATATCCGCCGTTCTTTCCTCAACGACAATGGCAGACCAGAAAATAGTAACAAAGAGGACCTATGTAAACCCTGTGACCGTAAACAAAAAAGAGGGCACGACTGCGGTGGACAAAAAGTCCATAACTGTGGAGGAGGCGGTGGAAAAAGCCATCGCCTACAGCTCCACACTTAAAAGTGCCAAGGAAAATCAAGAAGTGGCAAAGTTAAACCTTGATGATGCATCCTTTGCTTTTATGTACGCTACGGAGTGGGCGGAAAGCGATGCCCTTGCTGCAACGGTTCAAAACCTGAATATGGCAATAAGAAATTATAAGTCTACACAGGAGACCACAAAGCAGAGCATAGAATACAATGTTAAAAAAATATTCTACGGTATACTTGATTGCAAGAGAAATATAAAGCTGTACGAGGAGAGTATTGCCCTTCAAGAAAAGAATTTAAAAATAGCGGATGTACAGTATAAGTTGGGAAAAATAAGTAAAACCGAGTACGATGCTCAATATTCCGCTTATGAAACGGCAAAAACCAACAAAAAGGCTCTTGAAAATGCTTTAAATACCACCTATGCTTCCCTCAATGTACTTATGGGTACAAATATTACTACAGAGTATGATATTATTGTGGATACTCCCGAGTACAGAGAGTTGGGTAATATAAATGTGGAAAATGCCATGAACTATGCCGTATCTACAAATGCTACTCTCAAAAGCGCAGAAGACAACGCACAAACCAAGAAATATGCCCTTGAAAGATACAGCTCCGTAAATTCATCCTCCAAGAGGGAAGAAGTGCTTTATGCCTACTCTGCGGCAACAAGAAGTGTTGATAATACAAGAGCTTCCATACAATCGGCAGTTAAGACCCTTTGCGAGAATATTTCCGCACAGGAGCAGACCCACAGAGACAATATCAAAAATCTTGCTACGGAGACCGATAAACTAACGGTACTCGAAACACAGTACAAGCTGGGTAAAACCACACAGGTTGCTGTAGATGCTCAACAACTTGCGGTAGATAAATTAAAAGCCACTATAGAGTCGGAAGTATTTGCCCACGACTTGTTGGTGATGCAGTATAATAATTCAAATCTTTTGATTTAAAAAGATGTAATTAAACAAAGCCTCCCCCGAATAGCCATAGGCTGACGGGGGAGGCTTTTGTTACGAATTATATCCCTTCTGTTTTAAGGCTCTCGTTTAGTTCGTCTTCCGTATCTGCCATGGCTTGAAGGGTAAGGGTAAGGAGTTTATCTAACTCCCAACCAAGCTGCGCGGCACCTCTTTCTATGACCTCTCTTGAACAGCCTGCGGCAAAGCCTTTGCTTTTATACTTTTTCTTAAGGGACTTAAGCTCCATGTCTTTTGTACTTTTTGAGGGGCGCATAAGTGCTGCGGCGCCTATAAGACCCGTAAGCTCGTCTGCGACAAAAAGCACCTTTTCCATTTCATGTTCGGGCGCTATATCCACTGTGATACCGTAGCCGTGGGAACAGACGGCATGTATTATGTCCTCTCCCACGCCTGCCTCTCTTAAAAGTTCTGGAGCTTTCAAACAATGTTCCTCGGGGTAAAGCTCAAAGTCTATATCATGTAAAAGCCCGACTATTCCCCAATACTCGGCATCATCTCCAAAACCTAACTCCTTTGCGTACCACTGCATTACCTTTTCCACCGTAAGGGCGTGCTGTATATGAAAGGCATCCTTGTTGTATTTTTTTAGCAGCTGAAAAGCATTTTCTCTTGATATCATATTTCCTCCTGTGTTTGTATAATATATATTTTCTGTATTATACCAAATTACTATGTTTTTTGCTATAGGGAACATCTAAAGGGAACCTCTAAAAAGTCATAAATCGTAAAATTGGCTATCTTGCAAAGGTTAGTCGTCAATGTCTCTCACCAATGCTCTACATTGGCTTCGAGCCATTTCCCGGTCCTCGAACAAGATATCTCAATTTTACTTCAATAGCACTTT
>JAFSVK010000176.1 GCA_017444985.1 Bacillota bacterium | reverse complement strand
TAACATCGTTTCCTCTATCAAGAGCCTCTTTAACTACCAATCTGCCCACACGTCCGTTTGCTGCAACTACTGCGATTTTCATAATAAATTCCTCCTTAATGATAGCATAAAATTTTTTGTTTGTCAAACTTGTAAAGGTATTTGTTACAACTTTGATTGAATATAATATATCACACATTTTCGTACTTGTCAATACATTTATTACAACTTTTTATATTTTTTTTTGTTGCATAATAATTTTTGATGTGTTATAATTAATTAAATTAAATACAGGGAATGATGTTCTCCCGTGGTTTATGCCTAAACCGCTTTTTAAGCTGATGACTTCTGCATATTTTATTTTGATGCAGAAATAATCAGCTTTTCTGCATTTTAAGGGGGTTTTACAATGCTGATAAGTATTGCCGCAATAATGCTTGCGGGTTTGTTTTCGGGGTGGCTTTGCAAAAAGATTAAGTTTCCCGCACTTTTCGGAATGATAGTTTCTGGTATAATTATAGGACCTTATGTGCTTGATATGATAGATATTTCGGTGCTGAATATCGCACCCGATATAAGAAAAATCGCACTTATAATAATTTTGCTGCGTGCGGGTCTCAAACTTGATTTGAACGACTTGAAAAAAGTCGGCAGACCTGCGGTTTTGATGTGCTTTTTGCCTGCCTGTTTTGAAATTTTGGGTATGGTGATCCTTGCCCCCGTGCTTTTGAATATTTCGCGCCTTGATGCGGCGATAATGGGTGCTGTTGTCGGTGCGGTGTCGCCTGCGGTGATCGTGCCGAGAATGATAAAACTTATAGACGAGGGTTACGGCACAAAACAGGGTATACCGCAGATGATACTTGCGGGCGCATCCGTTGACGATGTGTTTGTGATAGTAATATTTACCGTTTTTACGGGACTTGCGCAAGGTGAAAAAGTTTCGGTTATGAGTATTGTCGATATTCCGCTTTCAATAATCATCGGAAGTGCTGTCGGTCTTGTTCTTGCGGTCTTGCTGACATTTTATTTCGAGAAGATCCACATAAGAGATACGATAAAAACAATAATACTGCTTTCGCTTTCTTTTGTGCTTGTCTATGCCGAGGATAACTTAACTTTGCCTTTTGCGGCACTTATTGCCGTTATGTGCATAGGGATAGGCATAAGAGAACGAAAGACGGAGCTTGCCGCAAGATTGGCGGCAAAATACGATAAAATGTGGGCGGCTGCCGAGATATTCCTCTTTGTTTCGGTCGGGGCTTCGGTTGCCGTTGACAGTCTTAAAAATGCAGGTGCCGCATCAATACTGCTTATAATGCTTGTGCTGATATTCCGAATGTTAGGTGTGTTTTTATGCCTTTGCGGTACAAAGCTGAATATCAAAGAAAAAATATTCTGTATGATAGCATATACCCCAAAGGCAACAGTACAAGCCGCAATAGGCGGCCTTCCGCTTGCTATGGGTCTGCCCTGCGGAAATATCGTGCTGACTGTGTCCGTTATTGCTATACTTCTGACTGCACCTTTGGGCGCGTTTGGGATAGATCTGACATATAAAAGGTTTTTAAAGAAGTAATTATTTCCGTATCAACCTTCAATATCGTTTTCGATATCCTTTATCTTTTTGGCGGGAACACCGCCGACAAGGCAATTATCGGGTATATCTTTTGTGACCACCGCACCTGCGGCAACAACTACATTATTGCCGATAGTTATACCGGGCAGGATAGTCACATTTCCACCTATCCATACATCATTGCCTATATGCACGGGTTTGGCTATGCCTATGTGTTTTCTTCTGCCCATTGGAGTAAGCGGATGATTTACGGTTGTTATAAGCGTATTCGGACCTATCATAACATTATCGCCTATATAGACCTCGCGAATATCAAGAATAGTGAGATTATAATTGCCCGTAAAATTATTGCCTATAAAAATCTTTTTGCCATTGTCGCAGTTAAAAGTTTTGCCTATCCAAACATCTTTGCCAACAGAACCGAGCATTTTTTGAAGATAGGCATATTGCGCTTCATAATCGGTATCATCAATGGCATTATAGTTTTTGCAGTGTATGATTGCATTTTCTTTTCGCGCGACTACTTCGGGATCGTCATAGCAGTATTCAAGTCCTGCTTCCAATTTTTCAATTTCAGTCATTTTTATCTCCTCCTGTATATCAAACAATAAAGGATATTTGTATTTTGATTATATCATATTTTTAAAAAAGGCTACTGTTCTTCACATTTGAATATTCGTATTATCGGAACCGGTAAGTTCTTTCAAAAAAGCATCGGCACACCTTGACAAGACCTTGTGTTTTTTCCAAACAACATACATTGCCGCCTTTACTTCGGGAACAAGAGGTCTGAAACAAAGTTCGGTATCGCCCGAAAGGTTTAGTATTTTATCAAGGCACAGAGCATAGCCCAAACCGTCGGCAACCATAATGGAAGCATTAAAAATAAGGCTGTATGTTGCGGAGATATTTATTTTTGACGGGTCTGTATTTAAAAATGCCGCCGCGGTGTTTAAATAATCGTCGTTTCTCGGTACGATAAGCGGTTTGCCGATAAGGTCTTTGGTCTCTATAATAGATTTTTCGGCAAGTTCACTGTCTTTGCGCATCAGCACGCCCCAAGTGTCTTGAAAAGGTATTTGTATAGAATTATATTTTGACGGATTCAGGGCAGAAAACAACAATCCGAAATCTATCAAACCTTTTTCAAGTTCTTCCACAACATCATCGGTATCGCCGCTTGAAATATGAAAACGTACATCCTTATGGTGGTCTCGCAGGCGTTTTGCAGCTTGTGTCAAAAAATGTATTCCCTCACTCTCTCCCGCGCAGATATAAATATCTCCCGATAATTCTGCATCGGAAGTCCTTATTTCGTTTTGGGTGCGCCGGGCAAGGTCAAGTATTTCATCCGCACGCCTTTTAAATATCATTCCGTCTTCCGTAAGTGTTATTCCACGATTTTTTCTGATAACAAGCTGTTTGCCGAATTCATCTTCAAGCATTTTAAGCTGCTTTGTAAGTGCAGGCTGTGACAAATGCAGTGATTTGGCAGCCGCCGTTATATTTTCTTCTCTTGCTATTGCCAAAAAGTATTCCATATCCCGTAGTTCCATATTATCACCTCGTTTTTCCGTATTCTCCAATTAAATTTCCTTATTTAATTATAACATAAACAAAAGTTATTTCAAGATATAAATAATAAGTATTTGTCATTTTATTTTTTATGTTATATAATAATTACAACGAAAAAAACAGAAAGGACTTGATAATATGAAAAGATTTACACTTATTTTAATGGCAGGAATACTTACAGCAGGTATAGCAACAACTGCTTTTGCAAAATCATCATCACTTAACAAGAAAGGAACGGAAGTTATGACAGATGCAAACTCGGCAATAAGAGTAAAATCCTCGGAGGAACATTATATTTTTGAGCTTTCGGATAAGGTAAAAAGAGAACACGTTTATTACAAAAACCGTTTCGGTATTGAGATCGCGGCTGATTTATACACACCTAAAAACATTGACAAGAATAAGCAATATCCCGCAATTATCGTAGGACCTCCGTATGGCGGTGTTAAAGAACAGGGACCGGGCGTATATGCAAACGGACTTGCACAGAGAGGTTTTGTTGTTCTTGCAATAGACCCCGCCTACCACGGTTACAGCGGCGGTCAGCCGAGAATGTCCGCCTCAACAACAATGTATGCGGAAGATTTCAGTGCGGCAGTCGATTATCTCGGTGTGCAGAAATTTGTTGACAGAGAAAAAATAGGTGCAATAGGTATTTGCGGCAGCGGCGGTTTTGCGCTCTCTGCGGCAGCTATGGATTCAAGAATAAAAGCAGTTGCAACTTCTGTTATGTATGACATTGCGGACAGTATGAACAGCATCGAGGGCGAAGCGCGTACACAGATGATAGAACAAGGAAGTCTCTCGCGCTGGGACAGCTTTGAAAGTGGCGAATATTCATATATCAAACAATATCCCGATGCACCCGTCGATGAAATACCCGAAGGGCTTGACGAAACTTCGGCAGAATTTTTCTCATTCTACGGTATGAAACGCGGTTGGCATCCAAACGCACTCGGAAACATTAACTATGCTTCACTCGGCGATATTATGACATTCCCGTCAAACACACATATTGGTGAACTTGACAGACCTGTTCTGTTTGTTGTTGGCGAAAATGCGCACTCAAAGGCTTTCAGCGAAAAGGCTTATGCCAATGCTTCCGAACCCAAAGAACTGTATATTGTGCCCAATGCAAACCATGTTGACCTTTACGACGATACAAGCAAGATTCCGTTTGATAAGTTTGAAGAATTTTTTAAGGATGCGTTTAAAAAATGATGACAACAGAAGAATTTATTGAAATAATGAACAGCGGCGAGACCGTAAAAGATTTTTCGGATATTCACTTAAAAATGCACGAACTGAGTCAAGAAGCCCTGCGCATTACAAGCGAGATAAACAACAAATACAACCCGCCCGAAGAGCTGCACCGCCTTATGGAGCAGCTCACGGGCAGAAAACTTGAACAATTCGGTTTGTTTCCGCCTATATATACAGACTGCGGCAAAAATCTGCATATCGGTAAAGGCGTATTTATAAACAGCGGATGCAAGTTTCAGGATCAGGGCGGTATTTATATAGGCGAAGGCACACAAATAGGTCACGGTACGATATTCGCCACCCTAAACCACGGCTTAAAACCCGAAGAAAGACTTGACCTTATCCCAAAACCGATACATATCGGCAAAAATGTATGGATAGGTTCGGGTTCTGTGATACTGTCGGGCGTAAGCATAGGCGATAATGCCGTTATAGGCGCAGGCTCTGTTGTTACAAAGGACATTCCCGAAAATATGATAGCAGTCGGCTCGCCCGCAAAGGTGATAAAAAGTGTTTTTGAGTAGGAATGGTTATTATGAAAAAGATTTTTTTAACTATACTTGCGGTTTTTATGTGTGCAACAAATATATATACCGCCGATTTTGATCTGCTTGATGCAATAGCGGTGCTTAATATACATCGGCAGCACAAAAAGTCGTTCGCATAAACGCGGGAGAAATAATGCTTTACGGCAATGAACTGCATTGTACTGTTTCATAAAAGTTTTGATACACCGTACAGCTATACAACAATAGGACATATCACAAATACCGCCGAACTTGAGGAAACAGTAGGTAAAAGAAATGTAACAGTAATATTTTCAAAATAAACAAATCCAAAGACCTGTTGTGTTTGCAATTTGCAAATACGGCAGGTCTTTTTTGCATCTATAATTAACGAGAGTTTGCCACAAAAAGAAGTTTTATACTTTTAATGTATTTCCATATAGTAAAATTGTGATGATATAAAAATAACCCGAATTTTCGGGGCGAAAGGAGCAAAAATATATGGAAAATAAGTTACTGGGATATGTTCGCGTTTCGACCCGCGAGCAGAAAGAGGACAGGCAGATTATAGCCTTGACGGAGTACGGTGTGCCTAAATCCGCCATATTTTCTGATAAAATCAGCGGTAAAGACTTTGAACGCCGCAATTATAAGCGTATGCTTAAAAAGCTGAAAAAAAGGCAACATTCTTGTTGTGAAAAGCATTGACAGGCTTGGGCGTAATTACGAAGAAATAATCGAGCAATGGCGTTATATCACAAAGGAGATCGGGGCGGATATTGTTATCCTCGATATTCCTATCCTAAACACAAATTCTCATAAGAACTTGATAGGAACGCTTGTGTCGGACATCGTACTGCAATTACTCTCTTTTGTGGTGCAGAATGAGCGTGAAAATATCCGTCAAAGACAGGCGGAAGGTATAGCGGCGGCAAAGGCGCGCGGTGTAAAATTTGGCAGACCTATCAAATATATCCCCGAAAATTATCTTGATATTATTATTCGCTATAAAAACAAGGAAATGGGCCGTAATGAGACTGCAAGGCTTATAGGCTGTTCGCCCAGCACCCTGCATCTTATGATAAATAAGTTGAAGAAAATGGGCAAACTGCACTAAAAACTTTAAAATCCTATACTTTTTCGGACAAGCCCGAAACTGTACATATCTCACAACTTCATATATAACATTATAAGAAAAATCAGTAAAAAGGTCAATATAAAATCTTAAAAACCTATAAAAACAGCACTCCGAAAAAGTATAGAAATTTAATGCTTGAGGGGTGATTTTTTATGTTCTATATCTATACCGTCTCGTTTTTCGGGCATCGTGAAATTCTAATTCGTTGACCCAAATCAATTTTTAGCTTACGCGAAAAAATTGATTTTTTCGGCATTAGTTTTGGTAAATGCAAATTTGTCGTTATAGCGGAACCTCTCCGTCAGCCTTCGGCTGCCACCTCTCCTTTCAGGCGAGGCTTAGGTGTCGATTTGACAAGGGGAAAAGTTATGGCAACATTGTTTGAAACAACAACAAAGCAGTAAGCAATAAAAAACTCGAAGCAGCGGAAAAGCCTCCCCTAACAGGGGAGGGGGTGTAACGGGAGTTGCACCGGAGAGGTACCCACCCCGGGAGGGGAAGGAAGCCCGAAGGGCTGAGGATGGAACGACCAATACCTTTGCCCACCGAACTTTTCGTTCCGCTCGGAGCCTCCCCGTCAGCTGTGACTGTTTAGGGGAGGCTTTTTTCTTGCTGATTCGGGTTTTATTGACTGCCTTTTTGTGACTATACAGATCCCCCACAAAATATAAGGACCACTATGAAATTATTGTACAAAAAAGAGTGCGGAGACCGCACTCTCTTTTTTGTATTATTCAAAACTCTTTATAATACCTGTTGAGAACTGTAATACAAGGGAAGCATCCTTAGCATCTACAGTACCGTCTTTATTAACATCTGCCGCAGCTAAGAAGCTTGCATCAGCTGTGTTGCCCGATACTGCAAACTGGAGTATTACGCTGGCATCCTTAGCATCTACGGTGCCGTCGGAGTTTGCATCGCCTAAAACAACTTCGTCATCGCTTTCCTCGCCTGCTGTGAAACCAAGGTAGTATATACATACCTTAGAACCGCCTGAGTAGAGGTAGTAGCTCTTGTTCTTCTTAACTTCCGTTCTTATAACATCGAAGGAATTGTCGGTAGAGTCTGCGGAACCTATTTGGTTAAGTATATTTCCGCTTCCGTCTGTAACGTAGGTTATTTTACCTGCACCCGTCTTAACAGCCGCTGTAAATACACCGCTCTTTTCGGGAGTGAACTTTATAAATGCTCCGCTTGCGGGGATCTTGTCCGTGCTTAATGCGCCCTGAGGGTTGATACCTGCCGCATTAACGGGATTTGTAGAGCCCTGTATCCAAGTTGCGGGAAGAACGTAGGTAGTTTCTCCCTCTGTGAAATCTTGGCTTGTTTTGGACTCTTCACTGTTGGAGTTGAACTTCTCGCCGAATTCAAGACCGTATTCCGCATCTGTGTGAGGAACGGTTACATCCCACATATATTCATCGGAAAGACCTGTGTCGGGTTCTGTATTCGACTGACCCTCAAACTGCATATAGTAAAGGTGAGATTCTGTCTTGCCTTTTTGTATTATGACCTCTCCCGCCTCTTCTATGGGGATGGTTATAACATTAGATGTAGTCGTAGCACAATCTACCGTACCTACACCCGTAACACTTAAAGTACTTCCTGCCTTGGCATCCATTATCAGTGTAAGCGTTCCCGCTGTGGGAGCCTCAAAGGATATGGATATCTTGCTGTCTACCTTAACAGCCTTTGTTAAGGTCTGTCCGTCAAACTCAACGGGGTTATTCTTTGCACTGCCCCATTCGCTGGCATTTGTTACTGTGAAGAAATCCTCTGTGTTTGTACCGTCGGTATAGTTCCATATAAAGAGTCTGCCCTTTGCGGAAACTACTATCTTTGCGGTAGCTGTGCCGTTTTCGGTAGCTGTAAGCTTATAAGGTGTGATCTCATCTGCATTCCAACCGGGAATACTTGCTGTTATAAGGAAGGGTGTGTTTATTTCCACACTGCCTGTGAATGTGTTGTTACCTGCATTTGTAAGCTGTGTATCACCTACATATATAACTGCCTTTGAAGTGTCGAGAACCTCTGTCTGTCCGCTTGCTCTTACTACGGATACACTTACGTTACCCTGCTTTTTGTCAAGGTGTATGTCTGTTGCCGCATCCGTGGTCTTAACATTGATCTCAAAGGCTGTTGTAGGTGCTATATAGTCCCCCGCATTTGATACTGTAACACTATACTTACCTACGGCATATTGATTTTCGGACTTATAAAGACCGTTACCTACTTCTTTAAGTACATCGCCGTTGTTAAGAGTGACGGTAGCACCCGTAACAGCTGCCTCGTTTACACCGCCCGTAATGTTTACAGCGGCATAACCGTCATAGTCCACGGGAAGATCCAAAGTCTTGGAGAAAACGTCTCCGTCATTTTCAAGTACGGTAGAGGTAACGCTTGCACTGGAGTAGCCCTCTTTTGCGGCTGTTATCTTGTACTCGCTGCCAAGTTGAGCCGTAGCTGTGTAAACGCCGTTACCTATGTTTTTAAAGCTGAGACCGTTTGCACTTACCTCAGCATCCGTTATAGGTGTGCCGTTTGTTGTAACGGTTATTCTTATTTCTCCCGATTCCGTCATAGGGAACTGCTTAAGTGTACCGCCGTATGTCTTTACATATTCGGGTACATCCGCTGTTTCATTTAAAACTTCAACATTTGTCTTGCCACCGGAGTAGTAGAACTGTGAAGCGTTCTGATCCCAATCATCCATGGTGGAGCCGTCAAGGAATGTAAGACCGTTTGTAAGGCCCGAATCCGTTCTGGATGTGGCAAGTATTACCTTTCCGTTCTGAGAAGAGTCGGGATAGGTATCGTCTGTAGTTATATTGTTGTAAAGTTTTGCGTAAGATGTATTGTTTCTTGTTTTATAGTAGTTTTTACAATTTTCAAAGTAGTTATTTTCAAGGAAGTAGGAAGCCGCACCTCTTAAGTCTACTACCTGACTTGTGTTGTGCTTCTTGGCAGAGCCGGTATCCTGGAAATATGTGTTGTAGATATGAGTGTTACCGTCTGCGCCTAAGGGCTGTCTTGAAGCAACATCCTCATACCAGTTGTGGTGAAGTGTGCAGTAGAACTGCTCATCTCCCGAGCCTTTTCCCAAAAGGTTGGTCTTGTGACACTTTACATAGTGGTTGTAGCTCATGGTGTAGTACTGACCACGCTTGAAGTCACAGGAACCGTCACCCTCTGATTTATCGCTTTCCGTAGGGTTAGCACAGTAGCCGGGATAGAATACATTGTTGTGTACCCAAACTCTTCTTATGGCCTTTGCCGTTTCTCTACCATTATCACCTTGGAAGCCCAAACCGTCCTCGGCGTAGTTTTTGAAGGTAAGGTTTCTTACCTCAAAGCTCTCGCCTGCATCGGCGGGACAGGTAGATGTTTGAGAGAATGTAAAACCCCAACCGTCTATGGTAGCATCGGGACCGATACCCTCTATCGTTATGTTCTTGCCGTACTTTGTAATGGCAAGGTTACCGTTATCACCCTCGGAACCGCCAAGCTCATTTGTCTTTGCATCGTAAGGTGTGAGATTTTTAGGAGGTTTAACCGTTCCTATAAATCTGAATACTACGGGGTGGTTATCACAGTTTACTTCCTCACCGTTGATACCCGATATTTTCTCGCTTGTAGGGCCTGTTACCTTTCTTACAAGCTTGTGGTTGTTGTTTAAAAGGTCGCCTACACCCTCACAGCCTCTTGTCCAAGAAGCCCCTGATGAGGATGAGCTGTAGCTTACGGTTATGTTTTCATAGCCGGGATATGTAACGGTATCTTTGTTTTCATCCGTTACGTATACTACAAGAGCATTGTCCTTAAGTGTACCGTCGTTGTTGTAGGCACCTACACCCGTGGAATATTTCCAATGAGCATAACCCGAACGGTCGTAGGCATATACCTTTATACCGTTTCTTGTGTGTACCGTGCCGTCGGAAGCGGTGATCTCAATATCGTATCTGCCACTCCTTATACCCGGTATATCCACTCTGCCGTAGCCCGATGTGGTGGCAGGTCTTACAAGGTACTTAAGATCCTCACCTTGAAGGTATGTGTACTCACTTTCTCCCGAAAGTCTGTAACCTACCTTTACATTTTCGGAGTCGGGATCTTCATCAGCCCATTCCGCATAAAGTGTTTCATTCCACCCGTCGGAAAGAGAGGGTGCGGCACTGACCGTCAGTTCAAGACCCGTCATGCAGGTAAAGAACATGGAAGCAGCCATTGCCGCCGATAAAAGCCTTTTAAAAAATTTCATTCCTTTCACCTCTGTTATGTATTTAATTCCTTGGAAAAAGAAATTTTAATCCTTTTCCAACACAACTCTAACCACATTTTAACATAAATGTTATATTAAAGCAATAAAACACAAAAAACAATATGTTTTTTGTGTATAATGCACATATTTTGATTTTTCTTTTGTGGAATGTCACTATGGAGGTAGTTGGTGAGAGAGTTGAACCTCTCTGTCAGCTGTAGGTGTCCAGGGAGGCATTGTCATAGTTGCGATGGTTGCGAAGTGGTTTATTATTTATACATTATCAGAAACTATAATTTAGTGAGCCAAATTTATCGAAACAAAAGAAGGGAAAATCAAATTTTATACGCAGATGCTAAAATTTGATTTTCCCTTTTTAGATTTTAGTCGATAAATTATTGTTTGTGGGTGTACACTACTTTTATGGTTTTGAACGGTACGGATAGCTCTGTGGGCATAAGTGTTGGTTGCTCCATCGTCAGCCCTATGGGCTTCCTTCCCCTCCCGGGGTGGGTACCTCTCCGTCACAGCTGTGCTGGCAGCTTTAGCTGACGGAGAGGTTCCGCCACAAAGAGAAATCGGTAATTACCAAACCTAATGCCGGAAAAATCAATTTTTTCGCGTAAGCTAAAAATTGATTTGGGTCAATAAATTTAGCTCAATAATAATAATTTATCGAAGCATTCCCAAATAAAACTTACTTTGTTGATACGGAAAAAATTTTATATCACCTTTTCTTCCTTTTTGCTTTTTAGCATCACAAAAATATAAAACCCAAAGCAAGCCAAAGAAAAAGCCACACCGCAGGGATAGGCTACAGTTGCGGAGAGTTTAAAGCCCTCGGGTGCCATGAGTATATATGTCATACTTACCGCTGACATAAATGTGGCGGGAAGGGAAGTTAGAAGGGAGTGCCAAATATTTTTATTATTCTTTATAAGATAGGCTGTAGCTACCCACAGGGCTATCATGGCAAGGGTTTGATTGCTCCAAGAGAAATATCTCCAAAGCACGTTGAAATCCAACTGTGTAAGTATGGCACTTACGCCAAGGAGAGGGAGGGTTATTATAAGGCGTTTTTTAATACTCTTTTGGTCAAGTCCCGTCCATTCAGCAAGTATGAGCCTTGCGCTTCTGAAGGCGGTATCTCCCGAGGTCACAGGGCAAACCACAACACCCACCACCGCAAAGATGCCTCCTATACTGCCTAAAAGGCCTGTGGATATATTGTATACCACTCCCGATTGTCCAAGCTCATCCAGTGCTCCGCTAAGTCCTTGAGTTGTACCGTAGAAGGCGATACCTGCCGCAGCCCACACAAGGGCTATAAAACCTTCCGCTATCATGGCACCGTAGAATATTCTTCTGCCTTGTTTTTCCTCCGTTATACACTTTGCCACCACGGGTGACTGTGTGGCATGAAAGCCCGATATGGCACCGCAGGCTATAGTCACAAACATATAAGGCCATACGGGAAGCCCCTTAGGGTTCATATTTTCAAGGCTCAACTCGGGCAAAGTGTAGTCGGGCAAAAATATGACACCGCCTATAATACCCACTGCCATTATTATAAGTATTATACCGAATATGGGGTAAAGTCTTCCTATGATCTTATCTATGGGTAGGAGGGTGGCAAAAATATAATATACAAGTATTACTACCGTCCAAAATGTTTTACCGAAAAATCCCGGGGTAAGGTCTGCAAGAAGAGAGGCCGGGCTTGTTACAAATACCGTACCGCAAAGCAAAAGTAAAACAACGGAAAACACACGCATAATGTGTTTTGCTCCCCTGCCTAAGTATATGCCCGAAAGCTCCGCTATAGACTTACCTCCGTTTCTCTCCGATATCATACCCGACATATAATCATGTACCGCTCCGCCAAGCACGGAGCCTAATATTATCCAAAGGAATGCTACGGGTCCGAATACAGCACCCATAAGGGCACCGAAAATAGGTCCCGTACCTGCAATATTCAAAAGCTGTATTACAAAAGATTTCCAAGGCTTTAAAGGAACACAGTCCACACCGTCATTTATCTCTATGGCAGGTGTTTTTCTGTCATCCGGACCGAATATTTTTTCCGTAAATCTGCCGTAAATTTCATATCCCAATATTAAAAAAAGAATAGAAAAAATAAATGTTATCATTCAGCTTCTTCTCCTTTAGCATCATTTTCGGGGCGTTTGCCTCTGTATCTGAAACAAATAATATCCACGATTAGCGAAAGAGCAAATATAAGTATCATTATGAGAGTATATTTATCGCTTATGCCAATGTCGTTTTTAATATTTTCCGTTCTTAAGAAAAATACCGTTGCCAATGTGAATATAAGTATTTCAACTATAAAGCCTATATATATCTTCTTTTCAAACCTACCAAGATCCTTTGCAACAGCTTCTTCCTCACACTCTTTTTTCTTTTTCCTTACAAAAATAAGCTGATTGTATTTAGCAAAAGTATAGTGGAGAGGAAAAAGTGTCAAAAGTGTAAGTATCACGCAGACCAAATTAAGTACTGCCCAATGTTCCGTTACGGTGTTATGTCCCTTTGCCGTGCGTTTTACTTGTGGGTGTACCTCTTCTTTTGATATGGTGTCGGTGCGTGAAATTGCCTTTGCAAATATCACCGTTCTGCCGAAAGTGCCCGTTTCGGCACAGGTGGACATGGCAATTATCTTTTGAGGTATATTTTCCTGTGGGATATATACCAAGGAATTCTTAGATATATGTTCAAAAAGCTCTCCATAGGCTTTTTCGTTTTCCGTATCCTTAAAATATATAGTATCGTTATAGGCATCCGTTTGCATACAAGCGAAAATATACAGGTCGTAATTGCCCGTAGGTGTCATAAGTATGCCGAGAGTATGGCTTTTTAAATACTCCTCCGATGCAAATTTATCTATATCCCCAAACATTGCACCGTTATCCATGTGGTGGCCGTATATTAGATTATAGGGCTGTGAAAAATCGGGGGAATTATCGGAATTTAGGTATATAGACCCCGTAAGGGAGCTTTTGCCGTAAAAGTCCCTGTTTATATAGTCCATATTATTACTGCCGTACATAACGGGATAGTCGATATTTGTCCCCTCTACCGTAAGCCATGCCACCGTATCGGGATTGATGAGGGATATTTCTTCAAAGCCCAGCTTTGTCTGTTCCACCGTGGGTTTGTACTGCTTAAGGTCCCAAGATGAAAAAGCCGCCTTGCTTTTGTAGAAATTATCATATATGACATATCCACTGTATATCATAGCAAAAACAGCAACAAAAGTCAACACCCATATAAGAAGAGAGTCTGCCACGAAAGCAATTTTTCGTATATACTTCATATCGCTCCCCCTTAAAAGCCCGTGCGCCTTATTACGGTTATCACCGTGCCCATTATCTCTTCTTTTGAGACTGTGCCGTAATAACGGCTGTCCTCTCCCGTTTCTCTTTGGTCGGCAAGTATAAAATAAGTGCCCTCTTCAAGAGTGATGGGATATTCCACAAAACCCTCAAGCCTCGGTGTTTTGTAAAATATATTGTTTTCATAAACGGCATGACCGTTTACGAGCAAACTCTCACTGTCTGTGATATCTACCACATCTCCCCCTTGTGCCACCACCCTGCCTATATAAATGGTGTTGTTTTTCTTCAAAACGGCTATATCCTGTGCTTTCATATCTGTATCAAGACGGTAATAAAGCAACAAATCCCCCGAATCTATACGAGGGTACATATCATTATTTGGTGCATGTATAAAACCAAACACATGGCCGAACATTATCCACAATACAACCACCGCAAAAAGGGCATGGAATAAAAAGCGTTGGGGCTGATCCATGGGACCTACATCTTTTTTCTTCACTTTATCACCGTCTCTTTCACAAAAAAGCGGCCGAAAGTCAGATTCGACCGCTTTTTGTCATTTAATTATACTTGATCCTCTGTTGTGATCTTTATATCTTTTTAGCAAAAATACCGATTATTCCCAACGGAACGACACGTGGGTCGTTCCCTACAGATTATTATGAGGTTTTGAAATCGTACCATTAGTATTTTTTTCTCACATTTTTATTTCTGCGAAGCATTAGTATTACACATCAAATACTGCGTACGCTTTTATTTTTGGACTTTGTCTTGTAGGAAAATGCCAATATGCTTGCGGCAAATACCAAAAGTATCACGAAGGGTACAAAACGAAGTATAATACCCGTAGGAGAGATGGCTCTAATGGTATTTGTGAATATTACCCTTGTGTTGGGGTTGATGGTAGCTGTTGTGCCGACATGGGTCTCGGTATTGTTCTCATCATAGTTTGACACAGGAAATTGCGCTACCGTCAAAGTGCCGTTAGGTGCAACTTCGTGATTATCTCCACCCGCCAAAAGTGTACCGTTACTGCTTCCGTCATCTACACGAGCCTTTACCAAATATGTTTCGTTTGTATCATTGGTCTCGGTATAGGTTATTTTCGCATGAGGATTAAGCCCCTGGATATAGAAGGTTTCCCCATGTCTTAGATTGATAGTGTTGCTGTATGGAGTCGTCTCCGTATATGTAAGACTTGTAGGATCCTTTCCGCAATAGAAAGGTGCCCCTGCATTGTCTATGTTGATCGTAAAAGGGAAGGGGTGTGTCTTATCACCCATACCACCTGCTACTACCTTAGATACTCTTCCGAAGTAGTTTCTGTAGGAATCGTATCCGCTGGCATCTGTAGTAGTAAAACCCTCGCTTTTCAAAATATTACCTGCTGTGTTGTTTGTGGGATTGTTTTTCATAAGAACATATCCCGAAACACTTTTTTCTCCGTTATCCTCACTGATAAATATGTCAAGGTATCTGTCCTCCACATATACTCTTTCATCACTGGTGCTATCAACCGTCTGCCCCTCAGCATCCACCGTACTGGTGTTTCTGGTACGTATTATACCCGTAGCGTACAAAGTTGAAATAGGTGTGGTATCATCCAAAAAATACCTGTATACACCCGGTGCAGGGAATGCACTTGGATCGATATTTACAACAATAGTACCCGATATGGTTTCGGAGTTTGCAACTTGCTGTCCACTGTGAGTAAATGCCACCTGACCATCGTTTCCAAGGGTGACCGCTGCGGCTACACCGGGTTTTACATGCATGGTCTTATTGTTGGATGCATCCGTTACAATAGTACCCTCCTGCACCGTTGCCGGAGTTATAGCATAGGTAAATGTTATCTCGGGTGTAACAAAGTTGCCCTTTTCTCCCACATTTTCGCTGACTAAGCCGTTGCGAAGCATAATTTCCTTGGGTATTTCCAACTTGTTATCAGTTATATTTTGACCGTAACCGCTGTGATTGATGGGGGTCGCACTTGTAAGTGTTGCCGGCATCAGTACCGCCGCAGTCATTGCCACGACAGCTATTTTTACAAAAGTAGAAACTATCTTTTTCATAATTATACCACCTTTCTTTGAAAAAAACTTAAAATATCCCCTTTTGTTTCTCATTTGAGGTCGCCCTCTTTATAAAAAGCAGCATAAGCCCGAAAAGCAGTCCCAAACCGATGATATAAGAGTCTTTTGTCGGTTTGAAATGTCCCGTGGGAACAACTGCGTTTTTATTGTTTTTAAATACTGTATCGGTGTCCGTCAATATGGAATCCGTTACCGTATTTCCTTCTATATCCGCACCTTCATTTAAGCTGCAGACCGTGTCATAATCCCCGTTTTGCCCCGTTAAAGTGTATATTGTGCCGTGGGGGATGTTGTAAAATACTATACTTTCGCTATCTTTCAGCCTAAATGTTACACATCCGTTTTGTAAGGTTAATGTGCCCTCTTCTCCGTTTTTGCTGTAGGATAAGCTGTTTTGAAGTGGTCTTGCCCCATCGGTATCTTCATATATCAATTGCAAGGTAAATGAAAATTCCCTATTGCGGTCTGCAAAACCACCGCTCACTTCTTTGCTTACGGTAAGGGTATGGGGTGCGACATTTACGACTTCTACCCTTTGGTCTTTGCCCTCTTCAACAGCGGATGTGGCGGAAACCCCAATATTTTCCGCCGTCCGGGCTTGGGCAGGTGTTTGGGTGACTACACCCCCTTCATCTTTCACGGTTATAAAAGGTATGTAGTTTATACCTGCCTTTTCGGTAACGGTAGTTTGTGTCAGCAGTTTTTCCGTTTTTTCGTCCGATGCGGCCGTTATGTCGATATAATAAACCGTATCGTCATATTTGATTTTTCCGCCCTCAACGGTATCATTTATGCGGTAAAGCTTGTATTTATATACTCCGGGGGCATTTATTTCTATGAAAAACTTTTGCTTTCGTTCTTTTCAAGCGTCAGCTACGAAACATCGGGGGCAGGAGAGCCGTCCGAACACTCGATACAGACCAAACACAGATGCTTTGACCCCGTATCGTTTACAAAACCCACGGGGACTTCCGTAACGACAGGCTCATAGCTGAAACCGTAAACCGTATATACGCAAAGGAGTAAAGTGATAAGATATGTGGTAAAAAATTGTCCCGATCTGCACATAATATCACCCCTTAGAACACGGTTTTTGTATCCTTGCCGCAGGTATTTTAATAAAGATGATCCGCTCATTGTTATAATTTTAATCTAATTTAACATAATTAACAATAAATGTCAATATCCATTCGGACATTTATATGTATTGCACAACGAGTTTTGTAAAATTTCAACAAAAAAGATAAAATTTGTTGTTTTTAGGCAAAGAAACCTTGAAAACCATAGCTGTTTTTGATACAATAAAAATACAATGAAAATAGTATCGGAAATCATATAAATATCATTTGTTTGATTGTTTATATCGACTTATATACCCGTTAAATTACAAAGCGGAACGGAAAAATACGGGTATTTACCAAGGAGGTGGAATTACAATGAAACCTAACTTGAGATCAAACATAAAAAAACGTATCATAAGTGCTGTGGCAATTTTTTCAATAATCATATCATCGCTGATCCCGCCGGTAACAGTATATTCCGATGATGTTATTTGTGCACCTGCGGGTCTTGAAGAAGTTTTGGACGAAAAAAACGACCCTGCGGAGAATGTTACGCTTTTGGAAGAAAAAATAAATGACGAGACCGAAATAGAGGCGGAAATTACAACGACCTTTTACTATGGCGATGAGGACGATAAGCCCGAGGACGAAGATATAATATCGGGCAGCGGTCTTGTCGTGAGCGAAAGCGGCAGCGGAACAACAGAAGAAAACGAGTATCGCAGGCTTAATTTTGAGCTGGAGCCAAAGGAGGGCGCATCTGTTGTATTGGAGGGACTTATGCCCAAAAATGCACAGGCGGAAGCGGTCGATGTTACGGATGACTGCGGCGAAAACACTATTGCTGCCTACGATATTACTATCACAAATAACGGCAGCGAGTACCAGCCCGGCGAAGAACGCCCCGTATCGGTGACT
>JAFSVK010000175.1 GCA_017444985.1 Bacillota bacterium | reverse complement strand
TGGGTACCTCTCCTGTGCGACTTTCGTCGCACTTCCTCCCCTTTCAGGGGAGGCTTTTCCGCTGTTTCGAGTTTTGTTTTTATTTCTTACCTTGTTGTTATTTCAAAATATGTCACCATAACTTCCAATGTCGCCACATCGGCACCCAAGCCTCGCCCGAACAGCCACAGCTGACAGAGAAGTGGCAGCTGTGGCTGACGGAGAGGTTTCGGGCGGGACGACAAATTAAAATTGTTTTTTGGGATTTAGTCCATAAATTCTTATTTAATTTCGCAATAAAGATTGACAAAAAAAAAACGATGTTATAATTATGAGTGAGATATTCTCACGCCTTTGTTTTCTCTTTGGCGTGTCCTTCCACGACCCTGCAAGCAAATCTGCAGTTTGCTTGTTGTCCTTTGGAGTAGGTCGAAGGAGTATCTCTTTGCAAATCGTAGGGAGAGAGGCAACTCTCTCCTCTTTGGCAAAAGCCAAAGTCAATAAGGGGTATGGCTAAGCCCCGAAAAGAAATAGGAGGAATATAAATGAAACAATTCTTAACAAAAGCCATTGTAGCCCTGGGAGTAATGGCAAGTGCAATGGCTTTAAGCAGTGTGGGAGTATGGGCAGCCGACAAAACGCACCTATATTTCGTTAACAGTAGTGATGTCCCTACCGGCATTACAAATGCCGAAGATTTTTTTGTAGGCGAACTCACAGGAACAAATGGGTTGACCGGAAGTGTAACAATTGAAGGAACTACCTACAATTTAAGTTACAGAACAGCTAGTACGAGTACTGGATCAAAAATAACATTTACAATTCCAAATAATTACGAAGGAACATTCTATATAGCTGCACGTTCAAACAGCGATTCAAGTAGAACGCTTACACTTACAAATACAGCTACAAAAGTAGCTGCAGGAACAATGTCAACTACTGCAACAAAAAATGATCCTGTCACTCTACTTAGTGTCTCAAATTTGGTATCCGGTGAATACGAATTAACTCATAGTGGTAACTACCAGTACAGCTTACTCGCTGTGACACTTAATTCCACATCTACCGCCCCTGCCACAACAATATCATCAATAACAACTTCCACGGGTTCAACCGAACTTATGGAAGGTAGCTCATTAACACTTTCACCCGTTTTCCCTTCGGGCACATCGGGAACAGTTACTTGGGCTTCTTCAAATTCAGCCGTAGCAAGTGTAGATGCCGAAACAGGTGTTGTTACCGCAGGCTCTGTGGATGTAGACACAACTGTTACCATAACAGCAACACTTTCCGGCTCCGATCCTGTCGCTACAAAGGATATAGTTCTTACTGTAAAGAACAAGCCCGACCCTACCGGTGTAACGGTAACGGGAAGCGAAACAAGTTTGCTTGTGGGAGAAACTCTTCAACTCACAGGTACAATCACCCCCGACGGAGCAGAGGGTACATTGGTGTGGTCTTCCGATGATACTTCCGTTGCAAGTGTCAGCAGCACAGGTCTTGTTACGGCAAATACCACAGGTTCCGCTACTATAACGGCAACGGTTGACGGTACGGAAATTTCCGATTCTATCGATATAACCGTATACGAGGAACCAAAAGCTACCGTATACCATAAATGGGCAGGTTCCGATGGCTTGGTAAAAGGTGACAACGGTAACGGATTACAAGCCTTAGAAGCTATGTCTGCCGATAGTGCAGGGTATATGCAAGGTTCCGGAAATCCCAAAGTTAATGGTAGCAATTACAGCAACAATGGTCAAGTTCCCGATTCGGGTGCGGTTATAAAATTCAAAACCGGAGATGTTACGGGTAACCTTAATGTTCAATTTATTACGACCACAAACAGAGATTATTATGCCATAAAGCAAACCGGTGCAAGCACCTCTTCAATTTTATACAAAAATGCGACTAAAGTTTCGGACGCTGACAAAGAAAATATAACCGTAACTTGGTCTATACCCGTTGAAAAGAACAGTACATATTATGTATTCGGAACAAATACAAAGTTAAAATATAAATATATTACCTTTACGCCTTCTGTACAAGCAACCGATTCAAAAGCGGCTGTTGTAAATATCGATACGGATTATTACGCTGTTGCAACTATAAGCAGCGGTACAGCTTCAACATCGGAATCATTTACAATAGCAGAAAGCGAAGATATCGATACTATCTATAAGGACATAACAGTAGATGATATCGCAACATTTACAGCCGATTCCTTTGGCGGAGCGGCATCCGACTATGTATATGGTTTTAAGCTTGATATCACAAACACAAGCGGAAGCGATGTTACACTTGAAGGTTTACAGGAAAAACTTCCCGTAACATTTAAGGCTATAGAAGACTAAGCGGAGGTAATATAATATGAAAAGATACGAAACACCTATGATAGAAATTACCACCCTTCATCACGATGAAATAATAATGGTAAGCTCACTTATAGATAAAAATCCGACACCCGGTTCTCAAAGCGGTGCATCTATTAAAACTTTAGGTTTGAATTACTAAAACTATATGTTCATAGAGATCTTTATATTTTATGGCAAAAAGTAATGGTTGATCTCAGCGGAACGACACGCGGGTCGTTCCCTACAGATTGTTCAAGACATTTTGGAATTTTATCGTTGATTTTTTCCTACATCCTTTTTGGAAAGTAAAGATTTCTATAAAGAATAATTATAAATTCTGACATCAAACCCAAAAACAGCAGGCTCACGCCTGCTGTTTTTTATGACATTTCTTCTTTTTTGGTGAATTTATTTTTAATTACCGCCAGCATAAAAAGGGGCAATTGCAACATTCTTACAAACCTTGAGGGCTGGGTTATTAGGCGGTGGAACCATTCAAGACCCAATTTTATAAATATTTTGGGGGCTCTTTTAAGGTTTCCGCTCATGACATCGAAGCTTCCGCCTACGCCTACGGCTACCTTTACATTAAGGTCGGGGAGGTTATTGTATATCCACTTTTCCTGTTTGGGGAAACCTATACCCACAAGGAGAAGGGAGGGGGATTTTTCGTTTATGTCTTTTATGATCTCCTTTTCCTTTTCCTCGTCGAAGTAGCCGTCTTGTACACCTACTATTTTAAGACCCTTGTACTTTTCCTCCATTACCTCTTTTGCCTTTTGAGCAATACCCGGGGCACCTCCGAAAAAGTACACTGTTTTTTCTGTATTTTTAATATTTTCAAATACGGACTGTATGGTATCATATCCCGCCACTCTGTGTTTTATAGGTACCTTTGTAAACTTGGAGCCGTATACTATGCCTATACCGTCGGGGATATTCATGGTACTTGAATTAAGCACCTTCATAAAATCCGGGTCTTTTCTTGCCTCCATCACCATTTCGGGGTTGGGGGTATAGACTATGCTTTTTTCATTTGCCGAAAGGCTCAAAACTATACGCTCCACTGCCTGTTTCGGGGTCACCACCGTAAAGGGCACACCCAATATTTTACATATTTTCATACTATTCTGTACTCACCCTTTACAAGAAACCAAGCCGCTTCCGTTACCTTTATACCTCTTGAATCGTTTCTGGGTACTATCATAATGTGGTTTTTGCTTACGGGTGCATTTTGCACAAGGTCGCTTCCCGTAGTGGCATCTACTATGCCGTCAACACCGCTTATGACCACATTGCCCTTACCTGCTCTGAGTATAAGCTCCGTACCCTCACCGCCGTATATGGTCTGACCTACGCTTACATACACGGGAGTGTAGCTTGAGCCCTGTGTGGTAACGGTGGAGGTGGAGTCTCCCGTAGCTATGAGAGCCTTTACCTCATTTATTTTGTCGTCTATATAGCTCTTTGTGGCAAGAGTGGTATCATCGGATGCCGCATTTACGGCAAAGACCGCTCCCACAGCTAAAACCAAGGTCAAAAGAGATATGTATGTTCTTTTTTTCATTTGCTTTTACCTTTCTTATAAGCTCTTATACAGGCTATCTGTTTTTCAAGGAGTATATCGTTCTCTCTGGCTTTTCCCGCCATAATATCCGCCCTAAGCTTTAATCTTTGCTTGTACAGGTCTATATTTTCCCAAACTTTGCAGGTCAATGAGGCTATTTTTTTGGGGTCGAGCCTTTCGCTTCGCACATCTCCCGCCTCTATCATATCCAGCTCTTTAATGTAGTATTCCACCTTGGGGTCGTATATTATACCAAGCATGGGCACATTCTTTACCGCCGCAAATATAAGGGCATGGAGCCTCATACTAAGCATTACATCCATCTGCCCTATAATACCCAATATTTGGGAAGGGTTATATCTGTTTTTAAGTATGTGGGGCTTTTGTTTCATAAGGCTTGCCACCTTTTTGGAAAACTCCACATCCTTGGGAAACTCCATAGGTATAAATACCAGTTCTTTCCCCGTTTTAATGATCTCATCACAGGCTTTTGCCAGCTTCAAAACATAGTCCTCGCCGTCATAGGCTTTGTTCCATGCCCTTACGGAAACACCTACCCAAGGCTTTTTCTTTAAGGTAAGCCCCTCTTTTTTAAGAAGCTTTAAAGCCTCCTCATCCGACACGGAATCAAGTCCGAAGGCAGGGTCTGCCGTAACTGTGATATCGGGCTTATTTACACCTATGTTTCTCAGATCCGCCTCGGAAAGCTTTTCTCTCAGGGTTATAACGTCTACGGTGTTTACTATCCTCTTAACGAGCTTTCTGTTAAAGCTACCGTTTACGGGGCCTATACCGTTGGCATAAAGCATAACCTTCTTGCCGAAAAGTTTTCCGAACTTTATTATCGCCAGGTAATAAAGCAGGGATCTGGTGCTGGTGCCGTCCTGTAGGAGGGTACCGCCTCCGCTTAATATAATATCGCTTTTGCGAATAGCGGAAAGTACCCCTATGAAATTAAACCTGTCAACAGAGTCTATATTGTATTCTGTTTTAGTAAATTCGGGGCGATAGCTAAGGGCGGTTATGGACACATCTTTAGCCATATTACGAATATTTTTCGTCATAGCTTTAAGTATCGCCTCATCACCGCAGTTTCCAAAGCCGTGGTATCCCGCTATAAGCAAATTTATCATATCTATCCTCTGGCTTGCCCTTTGCAGCTTATATTGTATACAGCCATAACAAGGGCAGCAAACACCCAAAACACGCTTGACATTAAGGGTGTTTCAAATATATTTTCAAAGAAATTGTGTACTATAACTCCCGTAAGACCCGCTGTCATACCTATGGAGAGCTCTCTGAGTACCTTATCTTTATTTTCCGTACATCTTACCACCGTTCTGTGGCCGTTTATAATAACACAGTACATTACAAGGCTAAAGGCTATAAAGCCCACTATACCGCTTTCCACTGCGGTTTTAAGGAAATAGTTATCCATATATACCGTGTCCACATAGGTGGCATTTATCATGACCTTGGCCCTGTGGTTCATAGCTACGGCACCGCCGAACTGTCCAAAGCCCACACCCATAAGGGGGTAGAAGCTAAGTATCTCAAGACCCTGCTGCCACCTTACAAGCCTTCCGCCCTTAAGGGAGCTTTGTATGTACTCGGGGGAGAGCATGTATGTTATACGATTACTTACACTGGGTACCGCCACTATAAGTATAAGGGCAAGTATTATCCCCGGTATAAGGAGCCTTTTATCTTTAAAAAGTATGTATATAAGGGCAGCTACGGCAAAGCCTATCCAAGCGCCCCTTGAAAATGTGAATACAAGGCTTGAAAGTTCAAAAAAGGCAAGGCCGCCGAAAATGAGCATACCTCTTTTTTTCTTTGCGGTAAGGGCAAGAGCCACTGTCACGGGCACACCCACCGTAAGAAGAGAGCCGAAAATATTGGGGCTTGTGAGTATTGAAAATACTCTTGTTCTTACTCCCGCTTCGTTTTGGTCTACCCAAGTAGCGGGCATCTCCACACCGAGTATGAACTGTATAACTCCGTGCAACGCCATAGCCCCCGTTACAAGGGCAAATATCACCATTACAAGCCTTACGCTCTTAGGGCTTGTCACAAGCTGAAGCACCACAAAGTACCAAAGTGTATACTGTATGGTAGCTCTTAAGCCCTCAACACCTATTCTGTAGTCCTGACAGTTAAGTATAAGTACCACCGTCATGGTAACTATGTATATTATTACAGGCAAGTCCAAGGGTGCTGTTTGGAAGCCCTCTTCTTTTCTGTTTACTATCCACTTGAATATCCATAAAAGCACCAATGCCAAAAGATATGCCTCATCCCAAAGGCTTGCCATAGCAGGCACCACAAGTCTTAAGCCCCAGTCAAGCACTGCGTAGCTTACAAGAAAACATACCGCAGTCTCGGGCTTTGTAAGTACCAAAGCCAAGGCGGTAAGAAAAGCCGCCACGCCCAAAAGCGCCACAGGACCCCACATACCTGCCAAAAATCCCGTAATAATGCCTATAAATACTATTATAAACGCATACTTACCCTTCAAAATCACACCAACCGTTTCCTACAGCTCAAGTCCTTTCAGAAACCAAGCTATAACTCTTCCTATAAAGCTTTCTTTTACTTTTACGATAAAAATACCTATAAAGCCCAGTACCGTAGCAAGACCGAAGCCTCCGCATACAAGTATGATGCCTATGTCGTTAAAATTGTTTTTAAGCATCATACTTATCAGGGCTCCCACACAGGCAGACATAACAAGAAGTGCTATACCCGTAAGTATCTTACTACCGGAAAAATATATGTTTTTAACGGTCTTTGCTATAAGGCTCCCACCGAGAAGTGCGGTACATACCTTATTTATAAAGCCGAATATAATATCAAATAATGAAGCTATCTTCATTATGAGAAAATAAATGAAGCTGTCTTTATACAGAGGGTCTTTATGGGTATATTTGTGGAGCAGAGTACCCGTAAAACTGTCTTTAAAGTAGTTCGACAAGAATGTAAAACATTTTTTTGTCTTACTTTGAGAATAGGTATTTGCAAAAAAAGATACTGTTTTACCCGGTATACTCTCCTTTATACAGGTAGAAATTTTACTCATCTCTAAACTCTATACCTCTTATTTTAGCGTTTAACTCAACCTTTTGCGTTTTAACTATAATGAAGATACCTACCCTTGCCTCCTGGTTTGCCACCTTTATAATGGGGTTTTTGGGGTTTACCTTCTGTCTTACAACTACCTCCACATCCTTCCAAAGGGGATGTTCTGTAACTACCAGCTCACCCTCCGCATTGGGGGACACTATGGTAGCGGGGCTTGACTTTACGGATACGATCTCCGCAGGGGTCACTTCGTTGTTTGCTATGAGATGTTCTCCCGCTTTCATATCCTTTTCAAACTGTTCTCCCGCCTCGGGAACAACGGACTGTGCCACTACCGTCATATAGCAGTATTGTTCTTTGGGGGCATTTTCCTCCGTTAAAACGTTAAGACGGGGGGAAGTCTTTTTAATGACCACAGCAGCCACCAAGGCTACTATAAGTAAAAGCACTATAAGGTCTACTATGTTGAACTTTCCGAAAAGTCTGCCCTTCTGGTCTATAAGCTTCATTTTTGTTTTTCTCCTTGTATTATCTTTGTGTATATCTCTTTGTGGGTCTTTGCCATGGCAAGAGCGGAAAAGAGTTTTTCCGCTTTTTGGTTAAAGTTTGCACCTATCTCTTTTCTCTTTTCCTCATCCTCCGCCAATGCAAGTATATATTCCGAAAGTTGTTTACAATCGTTGTCTTCCGCAAGAAAACCGTCATGCCCCGAATATATCATTTCGGGTATACCGCCTACCCTTGTGGCTATGGTGGCTGCGGAACATCTTGCGCCCTCCAACAGGGCATAGGGGAAGCTTTCGGAGTGGGAGGTGAGCATATTTATATCTATATACTTATAGTAGCTGTTCATAAGTACGGGGTCTTGCACCTGACCTGCCATTTTCACAACGGAAGAAAGTCCGTTTTCTTTAATGTAGTCCTCGCAAGTCTTTCGCATATCCCCATCACCCAAAACCACAAAGCGAAGGTCTTTGTTTTTTTCGTAGGCAAGTTTGGCGGCTTTTAAAAATACATCCACACCCTTAACTTCATAGAGTCTTGCGGCTATACCCACATATATTTTTCGTTGGTCGTAAGCTACGCCTATTTTATTGTAAAACTCTTCTTTTGTGTAGAAATCAAGCTTTTCTTCAAACTCTATGCCGTTGTAGACCACATCTATCCTGTTTTCTTTAAAGCCTCTTTTGCAAAGCATATTTTTAAATGCCTTTGTGACAGCCAAAATATGCTTGAACCGCCTTAAGGCAATACCGTTTATAGGCGTGTATATAAGCCTTTTTCGCAGGTTGTCTTTAAAGTCCAGCCTATAATCGCTGTGGAGAGTGGTGAGCATGGGTATATTTATATCCTTCATTATGAAAAAGGCTATGTAATTTGCCCTTGCACCGTGGCAGTGTACCAAGTCGGCACCGCTTTTGTTGATATAGTCCTTTATCTTTTTGATAACGGAAACATCCCAGCGTTTTTCCTGAGGGATAACGGTGACTTTTATGCCCAGCTGCTCCGCCTCTTCCGTAAATATACCCCTCATAATACAAAGAAGCTCCACCTCAATATCAAGTTTTCTAAGATTGTTTAAAAGTGTGAGCACATGGGTCTTGGCACCCCCTGTGTCTCCTCCGCTTATAAAATGGATTATCTTCATATTGTCTTTCCTTTTCAAAGGCTGTCAAAGACCTTGGCAAGTCTTTCGGTAAGTTTCTTTCTCTCAAAACTTTCTATAACTTTTCTGTTGGGCTTGAAGGTAAGTTCGCCTCTAAGCCACTTTTCGTAGTATTCCTTGGTTTTTTCTTTTATTTGCTCTACGCTGTCGGTGTCTGCCACCTCGCCTATGGCACTCTCTCTTACAAGGTCTGCCGCAGCTCCCTTGGGGAGTATGGCAAGTACGGGGCGACCCGTATTCATATACTCAAATATTTTTCCCGTATAGAAGGCATCGGAGCCTCTGCCTCCTCCTTCTATAAGCACAAGTATATCGCTTGCAAGCTGTTCCTTTATACACTCGTTATGAGGAAGGTAGCCTACTATCTCAAAGTTTTCCTTAAGACCGTAGGAGTCTATCTGAGCCTGAAGCTTGTCCTTGTGGTAGTTACCTATAAGCTTTACTTTAAAATTATCCAAAGCCGACTCTTCCTTAAGTTCTTGCAGAGCTTTAAAAAAGTTATCGGGCTTTCTTCTGCCGTAGAGGGCTCCCGTATAAACGAAGGTAAGCTTTTCGTTGGCTTCCTTTTTATCCGTCTCCATATCCTTAAAGTCGTCTATGTCGTAGCCGTTGGGTATAACAACAAAGGAATCATTTGTAAGAGAGTTGTTCGTTACAAAGTTTCTTTTCATTACGGGAGTGTTTGTAATACACATATCCGCCTTTGTGACCACTTTCCTCTCCATATCCTTTTCTATTTTCGTCCTTAAGGGGTTGTAGGGATTATCCAAGGTATAGGGGTTATTTGTCCACTCGTCTCTAAAATCCGCCACCCACTTTATATTAGGCATTTTATCTTTTATGTATGCGCCTAAAAGGTGGTCACTGTAGGGTGCGGAGGTGGTGTATATTATCTCTATATTTTCACTTTTAATGACCTCTATAGCCTTTTTCTTTGAAATAGATGCCCAAAGTATGGCTGTATCGGGTATCATCACCTTTCCCAAAGCCTTGCCAGGTATCCTGAATATACCCTTTGCCTCGGGTGCCTCGTAGGGACGAGTTCTGTATATCTTTACACCCTCGGGGATATCCTTTAAAAGAGTTTCGTCTTTTAAGGGCATATTGCCTATATCTCTTGTAAATACCACAGGCTCATAGCCGAAGGCTCTTAAGTGCTTTACAAACTTAACACTTCTCTGCACCCCCGAGCCTCCCATAGGAGGAAACTGATTTGCTATTATAAGGACCTTTTTTAAACTCATATCAATTTTCCCACTTGACCATATTGTCGCTCTTACCTAAAAGATAGTACTTAAGTCCCGCCTCTTCTACGGATGCGGCAGACCAGAAGTTTCTCGTATCAAGAACATTTTTGCCCTTTAAAAGGTGAGCAAGCTTTGCAAAGTCCACGCTTTCAAACTCCTTGTGGTTTACACCCAAAACAGCTATATCCGCATCCTTTGCACAGTCGTATATGCCGTAGTTGTCTTTTATCTTCTCTCCCGCATGAGGGTCGCAAACATTTACCTTTACACCTGCCTCTTCAAGAAGCTTTTTCAATACCATTACTGGAGACTCTCTTACATCGTCTATATTGGGCTTGTAGGTCACACCGTAGAGTGCTACCGTCTTACCTTCAAGGCCGCCTAATATACCGCTTATCTTACCCTTTACGTAGGAGGGCATGGAGTCGTTATTGAGTCTTGCTCTGTTTATAAGCCTTGCCTTATCGCTCTTTTCCACAAGGAACCAAGGGTCTAAGGCTATACAGTGGCCGCCTACACCGGGGCCGGGGCTCAATATATTAACTCTGGGGTGCTGATTTGCAAGGCTTATTACCTCCCAAGCATTTACACCAAGCTCCTCGCTCATTTTAGCCAGCTCGTTGGCAAGGGCTATGTTTACATCTCTGAAGGT
Organism: Bacillota bacterium; assembly: GCA_017444985.1. Taxonomy (GTDB): domain Bacteria; phylum Bacillota; class Clostridia; order Lachnospirales; family CAG-274; genus UBA3680. The sequence continues at coordinate 9,139 of JAFSVK010000175.1, read as the reverse complement.
GTTTTCCATAAGCTTGCACATTTCGGCTGTGGTGGAGGTGGTAAGGAATATTTCTCCCTCCACTATGCTCTCGTATACCTTCTTTACCTCTTCAGAGGATTTTTTGTTTATACCGCCTACTATACGGCTGTTCGTTCTAAGCTCTTCAAGAACTTTACCGGGTAATATTCTTTCGGGGGAATGGGCAACGTAAACCTGTTCGCCCATTTTTAAACCGCTTTCTTTAAGTATGGGGAGCATAAGATCCTCTACCGTTCTCGGAGGTGAGGTAGACTCAAGCACTACTATATTGCCCTCCTCAAGGCAGGGAACGATGGCTCTCGTGGCACTTTTAACATATCTCATATCCGCTGTTTTGTCGGAGTTTATGGGAGTGGGTACCGCTATAATATATACATCGCAATCCTTGGGGCATTGTGTGGAACCTACAAGGTTGCCCTCTTCCACCACTCTTTTTACAAGCTCGCCAAGCCCCGGCTCTTCTATTATTATCTCGCCCTTATTTAAAGCGTTTACCGCCTTTTCGTTAAGGTCGTAGCCTACTACCTTATGGCCCTTTGAGGCAAACATGGCTGCTGTGGGCAATCCCACATAACCTATACCTATAACACAAATACTTTTCATTTACCTATACTCCCTTCATTTATTGTCAATTTTTTTAATAATTGCATTTAGCTCGTTTTTCACCTCGCCCGAGGCGATGATGCAAACTCCGTATACTATCATACCACAAATTATGAATAAAACCAAATTAAATTTACTTGCGGGCATATACATTCTCATAACATATATTACAGCGTACATGGCAAGTGAGGATAATATTATCCTTACAAAGCTTAAAATAGGTATTTTCCATCTAAGCTGAGAGCCCGTACCGAACCTTGCCAAAAGAAAATATACAAAAAAGCCTATGAAAGTGGTGACAGCCGCAACAAAGTAGCTATGGAAAAGCTTTACAAATATTAAATTAAGCCCTACGTTTACGGCACCGCCTATAAGGCTTCTTTTAAATATGGCGCCTGTGTTTGCCGTAAGTTCCCAAGGCTTTATGGAATATTCCGTAAGTCCTAAAAACATCATACCCAAAGCCACCCAAAACATAACACTGTTGCCCTCTACATACTCGCTTTCAAAAAGTGCGGTACTTATAGCGGGACTTGTAGCCGCCACACCTATGGTAGCGGGTATGGCAAGGAGAAGATAGAACCTTACGGCATCGCTTATAAGCTTTGAAGTCTCCTCTTTTTTGCCCTCGCTCCAAGTTCTTAGTATGGTGGGGTAACTTCCCCTCATTACGGAGGCACTTAAAAGGGTGAAGGCTGTTGCTATAAGGGAATAGTTAGTTTGATATATTCCCGCCGCCGACTCTCCCAAATAAAATGTGATAATGTATATATCACTTTTATTAAGTACGGAGGTGGTAAGCATATTTCCCATAAGGGGCATACCGTACTTTCTCAGCTCCGTAAGTATCTCGGTGGAGTTTTTGCCTTTTTTAAGGTAGGAGAATATTTTAAGCCTGTGCAAGCCTATAACGGAAACAACTCCATCCGTCAGGAAGTAGCTTAAAAATATCCACTCTATCCTACTTCCGTAAAGCTTACAGAAAAGCACCATAAGAAGGAGCCTTCCGCAAACGGTTATAATACTTAAAAGCAGGTTTAACCTCGCCTCTCTTAAGGCTGCCAACATAGCTATTACCAGCTGTGCGGTGTTGTAGGTCACAAACCAAGCCGCACCCATTGCAAAAACGCTTATGGGGTACTTTTGAAGGAAGCCCGCAACTACCGTAAATTTAAGAGATGCAAGTCCAAGCACAGCCACAGCAAGGCAGGCTATAAGGGTGACAGCGGCATTTACAACAAACCATGCCCTGAATACCGTTGCGAAAAATTCATCTTTTTTCCCTATGATATCGTATTTATTTATATATCTTAATACCGACTGCACAAGCCACTGTATAGCCACCATACCTATGGTGGTAACGGCAATATTTACGGTGGAGTACTTACCCATCATTTCGGTAACGAAAAGGTAAGTCATGACCGACATGGTAACTACGCCTATGATACCCTCCACGCCTTTAGCCACCATATATATAAGGGTATCCTTAGCCATAGCCGCCTTTTTGCCTGCTCTGCTCAAAGGCTGTGCATTCTTTTTGCTTTCGGACATATTTTCCTCGTTATTTATTGAAATTCATAGAACATCTGTTCTTTGTTTGCCATTATTTTTAAGAAACTTTGTCCCGAACCTCTGTCTCCCGAAAGGTTTATGTATCTTACGCCGTCTTTCACCTCGCAGTAATCGCTTTGACCTACGGAGGAAAGCACTATGATATTCTTTCCCTTTTCGTGTACCGCATCGGAAAGTATATCCATAAGGGCATCTCTTTCTCTTGCATCCTGTATACCCTTGGGTATATAAAGGTCGGTGATAACTACTATATTTTCTTTACTTAAGTTTGAAACATAGTCCTTAAGGTATCTGAACTGATCCTTATTTACGGAGGCTAAGCTTTTACCTCCCGTTGCCAAAGTGACTACGGAAATATTTTCTGTGGAAGAGGTATAATATTTATCCTCCCACTTAACGCTTGCAACTCCGGTGTTGTTGCTTATATTTGTGCTTCCCGCAAAGAACATGGCTCTTGAACCCGTTGCCATACGGCTTAAAAGTCCGTCATGGGAAAGGGAGGAAGAGGTGGTGCCGTAGGCGGAAACGCTTTCATACTCGCTTGCGGAAAGCTTTGAAAGGTCGGCATTCATATAGTCGGATGATTTTCCTTCCACGCTTCCTCCGTCGCCCTTGGGAGCCAAAGCCATAATATCGTCTATGTATACTTTACCCGATAAATTATCACTACCCGTATTGTAAGCGCTTACATATATTTTATCAAGTACAACATTTTCCGTAAAACCCTCGGGAAGAGCAAACCTTGCCTGCTTCCAATCTCCGCTTTCTATGCCGTTTACGGCGGTAACGTCGGCTGTTTGTCCCGAGCCGTCTTTTACAACAGCCTTCAAAACATAGCCCGAGCCGTCGCCCTTATAGGCAAACACCACATCCGCCGTGTTGTCGGGTAAGTATATGGGTCTGTTTTCAAAGCTCATATAAGCAGACTGGGTAGTGGTCATATTGGGAGCAAAGGTATAGGAAAGGTATACGCTGTTGTCTCCGTTGTAGCTTATTTCGTTGGTGGTACCGCTCTGCACGCTTATATCGGTGCTTGAAGCGTATACATTCATGGTCCTGCCGTATTCAAGGCTTGATACCGCCACCTTTTCTTTACCTACCGCGATTTTAAGCTTACCTTCTTTATCAAGGTATCTTGCGGTAACGGTGGCTACACCCTCGCCCTCTGCGGTGAATACACCGTTTGATACGGTACCCACATCTTTATCGTCAACACTCCAGCTTATATCATCGGGATCTGCCGAAAGCTCGTAACCGTCCGTATTTATAAGGGAGGCTTTAAGGTTTGTGGTCTCCCCCTCTTCAAGTGCATATTTACCTGCCACAGCCTTAACGGCACTTACACCTCTTAACACCACAACATCAAGGGTGTCGGTAAGGTCTCCGTATTTTACGGTGATAGTGCCTTTTCCCTCACTTGAGGGTGTAAAAAGGTTTCCCTCCCACTCTCCGGGGATATTGGCGGAAAACTCAAGCTTTGACTTATCAACACTCATCATTTTAAGCTTGCCGTCATATACCGATACATTAATGGTATTTTCAAGACCGTTAAAAATATAGTTTTCATCGCTGTCTGCCACATAGGCTCTGAGCATGGAGGCTACTCCCTCGGCACCCGTTGCCTTTATACCTATGGCATTTGCCACCGCACGAAGTTCGCCCTCGCTGGGTACGTTTACTACGGAAGGGTTATCGGAATCATTGCCCTTTACCACCATGGTGGTAGAACCGCCACCGTCAAAGTGTATGGCATCATAAGCCCCGTATTCCAGCATTATATTGGCTGCCTCGGCATGAGTGGCACCTATGCCGTTTGTTCTGCCGTCTATACAAACAATGTATATTTTGGTCTTGTCTTTATTTATACCCACCATTGTTCGGGGATTTCTTGCCTTTTCGCCTATAATAAGCCCCGTAGCCACCTTTTCGCCGTTGCGAAGTATCTCGCCGCCGCCACTTATACCGAACTTCACTTCGCTTACGGACTTTGCGGGTCTGAAAACAAAGTTTTCGTTTTCATTGAAATCCACCTTCATACCTACGGAATAGTAGCCTATCTTTTCCTGTCTGGTGGCGTTATTCATAACGATGATATAGTTACCCGGTATAACAGACACCGTCTCCCCGGGTTGGGATATCTTCACGATAGTGTTATCCTGCATAACTATTTTGGTAAGGTTTGAAAAGTTCTTATCCAAAAAAGCGGTATCACTTATAGCCTTTTCATCGAAGTAAACGGGCTTTGAAAAGTCGGTGACTTTGTTCTTTGCACCCATTACCATAGCCGCATTTTCACTGCCGTAAAAACCCATGGTGGTCTTAACGTAGTCTATAAAAGGCACACCGTCATTACCTACAAAAAAGCCTGCATACTTGTTTTCACTGCCGTTGTAGTAGTTTTGGGCAGCCGTCATCTGTCCGTTTCTCGCTACCTGTCCCATACTGGACTTGGGATTTCCCGCACCGAAAAAGTCGGCATTTACCGCCGCCACAGCCTCATTAGCCTGTGCAAGAGCGGGCACCGTCTTTTTAAGCCCCAAACCGTCCTTGCTTTCCAGCACATCAAGCATAAGATTTGAAGCTGAGGCATCAAGTGTAAGCACATAAACATCCATCCACCCCGCAGAATAAAGCCTGCGGCTTTTTTCATAGGTCAACCCCTCGGCTATCTCATATACATCTTTCTTCTCATAATACACCCCGTCCCCCAGGGCATATATATCTTTTATAGGGCAAACAAAAGCACTCACAACAGCCAATGCCGCCCCGAAAATTCTTTTTAAATATTTCATCACACTTTTCCTACACATTTCCTGTCTTTTGTAACACTCAAACTGTTATTATACAAACCCAACTCTTTAAATTCAAGAATAGAGGGAATTTTTAATTATATTGTAATATTTGCCAATGTGAAAGCATACTTTATACATATAATATTATGTTATACATATAGTCTAAAACTATAATACACTTAATATGGTTTTCCGGCATAAAAAGATTGACAAAAAAAAAACAAATACTATAATATCTTTAAATAAAACCTATAATACTCATAATAAAAAGGAGGGATTCACTATGAGAAAAACAGGTCTTTTATTAAGCGTACTTTTGTCTTTTAATCTTCTTGCCACAGCATATGCAAGCAGTGGTGGAGTTATCAAAGACGGTAGAACTCTTATCCCGGTAAGAGGTGTTTTTGAGGATCTCGGGTTTATTGTAGATTGGGATTCATCCACGAGTACAGCTACAATATATGATTCAAATCATGAAGTTTCCATAAGTAAAAACAACAGCTATTTTTTAGCCGACGGCAATGAATACTCCCTTGATGTTCCCGCACAGATCATAGATGGAAGTATATACATTCCTCTTAGAGCGGTAGGCGAGGCTGTAGGTGCTGATGTCAGTTGGATAAGCGATGCTAAGCAGGCACATATAAGATACGGTGAGCATGATATATATGTTGTGTGTTCAAATCCCGAACAGCCATCCTCCGTAAATAATACAACAAGTGCCACAACTGAAAATGTTACATATTTTTACGGGGACTCTTCCAAGGTAAAAGATATTGATACTAAATATTATAATGATGCAGTTGGTGTTTTAAATATGTTTTTTAATAACTACAACGTTGAAAATTGTATTGAAAATAAAGCAAAGTATATAAATGACAGCACACGTGATGCATTAGAAACATACGCTCAATATTATAGCAACAAAGCTAAAAATTCTTTTGATTTTGACAGAAAAGACTATCTATTAAAAACAGCGGAATTTTTTACGTCTCTAGGCTTATTTAAAGCTCAATATAATCTTATAACAGTAAGTGAAGCTTATGCAGAAAAAATAACAATAAGCAATAAGGAAGATTTACGAAACAAATATAACAAGTGGAGAAGTATATTTATAGATGATATTAATAATTATTTGACTACCGACAACTTCGACAAAAGATCCGAAATACGTAATAAAATAACAAAGGACTATAAAGAAATACTTTCATCCTTGCAAATTATAACAGGAATATATTAAACCTCATAGTAATCTATAAATAAAATTATGCAAAGCAGAATTATCCCCAAATAAATACTGCTTCGAATTCAAAGAAATAAAATTTTATTAAAGTATTTTTTCAAGAAAAGGGGCTCATTATGAAGAAATTTTTACCCATATCTGCTATTATGCTTACAGCATTAATTACGATTACTTCTTATGGTGCAACCGAAAGGACTATTAATGCTATATTTGGCAAGATTAAGCTTAATGTTAACGGAAAACAATTAAGTCAAGAAACATTATTATATAACGGTACTACTTATGTTCCCATAAGGACTATATCGGAAAACATGGGAATGACGGTCAATTATGATAGTGAAAATTATATAGCATACATAAACGCAAACAGCAACAATAATAATAGCAGTATTAGCAATAACAGCAATAATAATAGCAGTATTAGTAATAACAGCAATAATAGTATCAATGAGGTGCTTAAAACATTTCCAACCTCTTTTAATGTTACAAGTAGCTATGGGGATGTTATTACCGGCACCGTATCGTGGGAGTGTACTGATTATCTCTCCATTACTAATGAATATAGAATTTCATATAAAATGGAAGGTTCTAATAACACTACTAGTAAACCCTACTATTTTTTGTGTTTCAGATGTTTTGACAAGGATGGATATGAAATTTCTGACGATCTTATATATGGAACTAACAAAGAGAAATTTAGGTTAAATGATACAATTTACATTCCATACGATACAGCCAAATTAGAATTTTATACTTTTTAATACAGGAGAAATTATGAATTACAAACAAATATTAACTGAATATTCCCAAAAGAAAGGACTACCACTAATAAACAATCAACTATTTATCAGAGACAATATTATCGCAGAAACGACTAACATCGGTATAGAAATAACCGATAAGCGATTTACAACGATTTTGTATCTTTTAGAAGAAAACACTTCGGACGATAAATCGCAAGGTCAATGGTATTCAACAACTTCCGAAGAATATTATAATACATTAGACGAGTTTGTAGAATACATATTATCCGGCAAATTATTGAAAAACTCAAAAGGTGATGCCCATAAAACATATTTACAAATAAAGGAGGCATATGACAACAAAAGAAGCTAATAGCAGATGGCAAATACCGCAAAACAAAATAAGTGAAATGTGTAAATACGGACTTATTGTTGAATGTGAAAAGAATGCAATAAGACATTGGCAGATAGAAGATACCGCATTAAAGCCGCCTTTTAAACTCCATCAGGCAGTAAATATTCTTAGAAATATTTTGCAGCAAAATCAAGGTGTATCTGTAACAATATTCCCCTCAAAAAGTAATATAGATCATCAGTCAGCTATTGAGTATTTGTCTAATTATGCTTTTATATCGGAATGTAATAATATTTCGGATATAGTAAATGCGGTTGTTACCGAACGTGGGATTGATTTGATTCAAAATTACACAAAGAAAAATAAAACCGTTACAAATAGTATTAGCGGCAATTTAAATTTAGGCGGTGTTGCAAGTATTAACGCTACCCATTCCGTAACAAAATAATGATACCATAATTTTCAAGGTCAATATAATAGTTAACGAGGCTGAAAACGAGAAAGTCGTTATCAGCCTCGTTATTGATTTTGCCGTATAAAACCAAAAGCCTCACATACTCTCCTCACCAACAAACACCTATCTCCCCTCTCCTTCCATCTCTCCCAAACTCTCTCCACATTAATCGGAACAAATAAAATTTTCGAAATATATTGTAAAAAATATCCTTGTAGGTTATAATAAAAATAGAAAGGCGGGAACTGCTATGAATGTAACGGGAGAAACAAAATCAAAATATGTTGCAAAGGACTCTGTTTTCAGAAACCTTTTCGGCATACCAAAATATGCGGCGCAGTTATATATGGCACTGCATCCCAATGAGACCATAACCGAAGATGATATTGAACATGTTACTCTTGAAAGCGTAATTATGGCTACACTCTACAATGATGTAGGTTTTAAGGTCGGAAATAAAATAATAATGCTTGTGGAACAACAATCTTCTTGGTCGGAAAATATTGTTGTGCGTATGTTCATATACCTTGCAGAGACTTATTATGATTATTTTGAAGCTACAAAGCAGTCGCTTTATGTTTCCAAAAAGGTAAAGTTTCCAAAACCCGAATTATATGTTATTTATTCGGGAGATGATAAAAAGAATATTCCGGAAACAATATCATTATCAAAATCATTTATGGGCGGAGATAGTTCCGTTATCGATGTAAATGTAAAAGTCATTACAGACGGTAAAAACGGCGATATTATTCAGCAGTATGTGCGCTTTACAAAAGTCTATAATGAACAGGTATCACTTTATGGCAGGAACGCAAAGGCAGTAAGCGAAACTATCAGAATTTGTGAAAAAGAAGATGTGTTGGCAGACTATTTGAAATCTCGTGAGAAGGAGGTATCGGGAATTATGTTGGCTTTTTCGGATATTGATAAACAATTTGATTTATATGTTAGCAACGAAAAACAGTTTGCAAGAGAAGAAGGCATGATTTCTACCCTTGTTGACCTTGTAAAGAAAAAAATATTATCCATTACCCAAGCGGCTGAACAAGCAAATATGACCGTTGAAGAATTTGAAGAAAAATCGGGACTTAAATCCAAATAACAAAACACTCTCCCTGTGTGGCAGATGTAATTCTGCTATGCAGGGAAAATTTTTTTACCCAAAATCTCTGTGTAAATTTTTTTCGGTTAGGTGTACTTTTATGTTATAATACTAAAAAATATAATAATAACATTCATCCCACCGTATACGCCCGAAATGAACCCAATAGAACAAATATGGAAAGAAATTCGTAAGCTGGGTTTTAAAAATGAATGTTTCAATACATTAAAGGATGTAGTAGATAGATTGTGTGA
>JAFSVK010000174.1 GCA_017444985.1 Bacillota bacterium | reverse complement strand
GAAAAGGTTTCGATTTTTTTATTTTTTCCTCATTCGAGCGGAGCCCGAACTGCGGATTTAAAGTCTGCCGACGGCGATAATGTTTATATATTTTACTACAAAGGGCTGTGAAAAAGCACATTTTGTTTTTTCACAGCCCCTTTTTTGCAATGCTCGTCATAGTAGGACAGGACTGAGAGCAAGGTATAATACTAATTAGTTTAACAAAACCCTATGGTATAATCTGTAGGGAACGACCCGCGTGTCGTTCCGATGGGAGTAACCGTTTCTTTTGTGGCTTTGGCAAAAGAACCTCTCAGTCGGCTAATGCCGCCAGCTCCCCTTTCATGGGAGCCTACCGTATGGAGACTTTCTTTCTGCAGTTGCAACACCGCATCCATACAGTAACATTTCTTGTAGTTTCTGACAATGTATGAAAAGCAAATTTCCTTAAAAAAACCGCAGCTACGACGAGCCTGCCTGAAAGGAGAAGCTTTTCCGTTGCCTCGAGTTTTGTTTTTATTTCTTACTTTGTTGCTACTCTAATTTACGTTTGCCACATTCAACTCCTAAGCCACATCGACACTCTGCCTCGCCTGAACAGCCACAGCTGACGGAGAGGTGGCAGCTTTAGCTGACGGAGAGGTTACGCCATAGAGATAAATTTGTACTTATCGAAACCAATGCCGTAAAAATCAATTTTTATGCGTAAGCTAAAAATTGATTTGGGTCAACAAATTTTGCTAAACAAATTACAATTTGTGGTTACAAATAACTTTTAAGGCTATACTCAAAACATTCTTTACCCCAATAAACAAGCCACCCGCAAGGGGTGGCTTCATCTCTTAGATGTATTCGTATCTTATCAAAAGCACTTGTTCGTTTTCGCCCTCACCTTTTACAAACTTAACAGCTTGTTCGCTCTTAAGGACAATGTGCTTTAACTCTCCCGAGAAGGCTTCGCCTGCTCTCATCTTGTAGGGAGTTTTGTTTACTATCTCTATACCCGTTTCTCTTTCGAAGAAGAAGTATATCACAATACCCTTAAGTTCAAATTCCGTTTCCACATCGGTGTAGTACAGTTTTTTAAGTATGTTTGCAAGGGTCACACCGCCCTTGTTACCCGAAAGGGATACTTCCTGTTCAAAACCGTTTTCGTTTGTAACGTAAAGTACGCCTTTAAGCTGCTTTGTTTTGTTCTTCTGTCTGTCGGTGACCTTCTTTATGATTATTACGGCAGCTATTATCAAAGCCGCTATAGGTATGAGTATTATAGGGTTTATAAGCTTTGAAGGTGCTTTTTCGGGCTCTCTTTCCACGGGGGTGGCAAGAGTCGTTACCTCAAAGGATATAGGCTCTGTAAGGCGGTAGAACTTATCGCCGTTGGTCTTTATCTCTATGGTGTATTTTCCCATATCCGATACGGGTATATCCACTACAAACTCGCCTTTTTTGTACTCCATGGGGAAGGACTTATCTTCTAAGTTTTCTCCCTTTAATATAGCCTCCGCATATATATTGTTGTAGAGTATCTCATCCGTAATAGGCTTTCCTTCTGTGGTGAGTATGGCGGTGGCGTGTACCTTTTCCCCGGGAGCGTAGGCACTTCTTTCAAGCTTGGCATCTATTTCTATGTCGTAGTTGAAAAGAAGGGAAGTTTCTATTTTACAACCGGGTTGACCTTTTACGGTAACGGTCCACTCACCCTCTTCGGGGCGAATGACCTTTAGCATACTGTACCTTGAAGATACTGTCTTTACCGTTTGAGGTGTGGCATTGGGGCCCGTAACGTAAATATCGTCAAGAGGCCTGTCGGTAAATACCATTATATTTGCCTCAAGTACGCTGGCATTGGGTACCGTAAATTTAGCGGTACTTATACCGTCGCTACCTATGGAAGGCATATCTATGGTAGCTGTATCGGACTGTATGAAGGAAGCGAATATCTTGTTGTATATTTTAGGGAGTTGAGCCGCATCGGTAACAACATTCATTTCCGCATCGGTCTCGACTGCCATTTTCTTTATGATATTTTCATCCACCTGACCGTTGGCATTAAGGCCTATGGTGTATATGGGGTAGGCTCTGTTTATTTTTTTGAGAGCCTCGTTTACCTCCATCTCCGATTGGGCAATGGTTCTTGTGTTGTTGCCTTCGTAGAAGTCTATTTTACCGTCTGTCAAAAAGACTATAACATTGTTATCCGTACCGTGATCTTCGATCATCTGTACGCCCCTTGTAAGGGCAAGACCCATATCCGTTTCGCCGTCGTAGGCAAAGGCGTTTACTTTTGCCTTTATGGCATCCTTATCGGCTTGGGAATTTATTTCGGTAATGGGTATCTCGTTGGCTATACCGCCGTTAAAACCTATAACACCCACACTGGAACCGCTGTTTTCCATCATATCTATAAAGAGCTTTGTACCCTCTATAGCTACTCTGTTAGGGTCGGTACCCCACATGGAACCACTGGTGTCCACAATAAGTACGGCATTTACACCTGTTCTTTGGTCTTCTTCTTTTTCCGCTTCGCCCTCGGCATATACATTTGTAAATGCGAACATAAGGCAAAGTAAAAGGGCAATATATTTGTAAAATGCCGCTTTTTTGTTAATTTTCATTCTCCTGTTCCTCCGATGAAATTTATTTACGGAGCATTCCGTATTTTATATCGGCAATGGCCATTTGCGTAGCGTTTTTTTCGTTATAGTATTGTGTAACGCTTAAGGTGGCTTTATCTACGCTCACCTTGTCAAACTCCTTGTAGTAAAGGGTCTGCCCCGGTTTTATATCTATATCGAATTCCGTGGTGCCTGCCTTAAATACTGCCTTTTTTATCCTTGCCACCTCGGGATCTCGGGGAAGGACTATGGCTATGAAATTTGCACCTTTCCCCGGATCCTGCAATAGGTTTATGGTAAGGGGATAGGCTCCCGTCTTCCAAAATGTGGTGGTATCGCCGTCAAAAAGGGTCTCTATGTTGGCATTAAATACGGAATTATCCGATAATTCCGCAGGTACTTTGGACACATCGGTGTAGAACATACCCGTTTCGGTCAAGTTTTTGTCAACTTTAAACTTACTGTATATATCCGCTCTTACTCCGAATATATTTTTAAACACCGCCCCGGGATAATAACCTATCTCCCGCCATTGTCCAAGCTTATTTATATTGTAGCCGCAAATCGCCGATACGAGGCAAAAGGCTGCAAGAATGACCTCAAGCTTAAGAGGAGGCAGTTTGTCCACACCATTTATTACAGAAGTATCGGGTTTGAAGGGGGTTATGGGCAATCTCTGCAACCCCGCATCCTCAAAGGAGAGTATATCTCTTTCCAAGTTTTTTATCCTTTGTGCTACCCTTTGTCTGTATTGGGATATATCAAGTATCTTGTCGCTGTTTCTGTACACCTTTATATAGGTATAGAGGGAAAAGCAGCTTATGGCAACTACGGCACAGGATATTACAAACATGAGTAAAAATACGTTAGATGCCATATTTTTGCCTATACCGATCCTAAGTGCCACATTCAAGGTGTAGTAGCAGGAAAAAAGGGATAGTATAAGGGAAAGTCCGCTCATACACATAACGGGTACGAGTTTATTGTTTTGGAATATAACTCCTCCCTTTTTTCTTGAACCTGCCAATTTTCCGTTTATTTCGTAGGCTTGTTTTTCTATGCCGTTTATGGCGGAGTTACTGTAGCGTATGGCAGAGGGAAGAGGCTGTCTTGTACTCAGATAATAACCTACGGGAAGTTTTACACCGTACTTGTTTTCAAGAAAGTAGTATATGTAATCACTTGCCGTAATATCACCCTCGGCCTTTACTCCCGCCGCATAGATATAAGGGTCGTTTGAAAACTTCCTCAAAAATTCGTCGTAGAGTTCTCCCGCTTCGGGGGAATAAGGGTCCGCCCCTTTTATATCCTCTTTTAATTTGTTTGCTACCGCTGTGTTGAAAATATAGCCGTCTATATTGTCTGCAAGCCACTTAAACTGCTGTGGCTTTAAATTGACAGGCATAACAATCACCTCTTAAATTTACCGAATACAGAGAATATACCGCCACTTTCCTTTACGGGTGCGGTTTCTGCCACGGTCTCGGGTACCTCTTCCACATTGTTGTTTTCTTCTATACCCTTTGCACTGTCTATGACCGCAGAGGGTGTCATATTAAGGAAGGATACCATATCTCCCATAAGGGAGGCAAGTCTGTGGCTTTTATAGTAAACTATGTCTATGTAGCCGTTTATGTTTTCTACCCTTCTGTTAGGGTCATCCAAATGCTCTCTTACCATTTCCCCCAGTCTGTCCACAGACTGTTTTTGTATTACCCTTAAAGGTTTTTTATCGCAAAGGAGTATGTCCGCTGTTTGTTTGAAGTAGGAGAGTGCCTGTGCATCTTTCCAGTTGTCGGCAAAATAGAAGCCTTTTAAGAAAACTTCAAGCCTTGCGGGGGCATCTATATTATATATACCGCTTTCGTCGCATACATGGAATACAAATACATTTGCAAAGTCATCTCTTGCCGCTTCCTCATAGAGAAAATATTCTGTCTCCAAGTAGTTTGCAAACTTTTTAAGACACTGCCTGTCTGTGATATCAAAAAATCTGCCGTCAAGAGTATAGGTTCTGAGTGCGGGGGCGAAAAAGTCGAAATTATTAAGGAAAAGCTCGGAGGAGTCGCCGTTTCTCCTGAGTACATCCATTTTATCTTTAAAGTTTTCCGCCTTATTAAAGCTTACACAAAGTATATCAAGCTTCAATTTATCTACTATACCGTCTTTTATTTCCGTATTTCTTTCGGCAAAGTAGGCAAGGTAGTCAAAAAGTATGTCATCCCTCATGAGGTAGGGTTTGTAGGTCTCAAGGGTAGCCTCATCAGCGGCTACAGAGCAAAGGAAGGCATCGCTTTCGTCGTAGAGCCTTCTGTTAAACTCGGGCATATTGTAAAGATCCTTTGACATATCAAAGAGTATCTTTCTTACCTCCAAAGAGCCGTTGTTAAGTACCTCGGGAGATATTACCGCAAATAAAAGGTTTTGCAATGTAACATCTTCCATACACTTTTTGTCCTTAAAGTCAAGGAAAACTTCCCTTACACCCTCTGCCCTTTGTTCATAGGTGGTGGCGGTCACATTTTTTTCAAACATCGCCTTTATAATCTCACCTGCGGCAAGGGTGGCAAAACTTGTGTCGTTAAAGAGCACATCATCAAATTCTTGTCTTAAAAGTGCGGTGGTCTTTTCTTCGTAGCTTTCTCTCTCCCCTTGGGTTATGGGCTTTGAGACCTGTTCGAAGAAGGTCCTTACCGTACACTCATATTTTTCCTCATCGAAATTTTCACAAACGAATTTTGAAATATTTCTTTGGAAATTTTTGTCATCTATAATATTTAGCTTTTCTCTTGCTATTTTGTTGTCATCGGAAAATATACCCTCTGTTACGGTAGGGGTATCTTCTTTTATCATTACATCGCAGAGAGTGGGAAGGCCTGTGAGCCACAAAAGTTTATCAGCCCACAAAAGTTCACCCGGAGATTGATAGTTGTATCTTATGTAGTAGGCGGCTATTGCCTCAAACTTTATATCGAACTCGGGGGGGAAGAGGCGGTCTATACTCTCAAAAAAGTTTTGATTGCTCCTGTCGCCCTCAAAAACATAGTCGGAGAGCATAAATATTATGTCCTCCTCAAGAGGGTCTGCCTGAGCATAGTAGGCGTAGGAGTTTTGCTTGTCAAAGGAAATCTCGCACACACTGTAGTTGTTGGCGTTTTTCCTTGAACCCTTTATAAATACCAAATTCACTCCCGCAGGAAGGAGAGCGGTTTTGGAGGTGTCATTTGAGGGGTAGTAGGTTATATATCCGAATCTCTTTCTTAAAAATGGGGGAAGAGCCTCTATAAGAAGACTTATGAACTCCTTTGCCTGAGCTACATCCTCTTCACTGTTTGAGGGCATGGCAATATACAGCTTTTGCTCCTTGTCAAAGGCGCTTATACAAAGACCGTAGAGGAAATCAAAGTAATTATCCTCTGTGATACCGTATCTTTTGGCTGCATCTTTAAGGCTTGTATCGGGGAGGGGGTCATATTCTATATAATATCCGTTTTGCCTTCCTTCCTCACATGCCTTTTCGTATTCCTTCATATCCTTATAAAAACCCTTGGCATAAGGACTTTTATAAAGCTCTCCTATTTCATTTTCGTAGTCCTCGCCACAGTATATGACCCTATGGGAAAAATGGGATTCTCTTACAAATACATCCTGTCCCCCTGCTCCCACGATGACATTTTCCCCTACAACGTAGGTGTTTTCGCCTTCCTGTGTGACAGCGGGAAAACCGTAGAGCATTTGAGGACGCACTTCATCCCTGGGGTCGTCAACATAGTTTACAAAGGCGTTGAAACAAACATCCTCACTGTCTATTCTTTTAAAATTTCCTCTTACCTCGTAGCCCTCATCGGCTCGCCCTTGTATCCTGTGAAGAATCATAATTATTCGGCTTCCTCGTTTCTCTTTTGGGCAAGTTTTGTTTCAAATTCGCTTTTTCTGTAGTAGAAGGATATATCCTTTTCCACTTCCTTGCCCTTTATTTTTGAAAATATACCCTTGTTGAGCTTTGTGTTCATAAGCTTTATACCCGTAGCTCTGTAGGTGTATTTTTCGCTGTGGTGGGAATATGCCGCATCGTTTTGGAACAAGAGCCACATAAAAGGCTCTTCCACACGGTTTGGCATAATGGCGTTACCGTCACCCTCTCTTTCGGGATCGTAGCCCAGAGAGGACACAAGAAAATACTTCTTGTTGTCAAATATCATATCTACATTGGAATTATAAACGCCCTTACCTATGGTTTTTAAAAATCCCCTTGTGACCTCGTCCACCTTGTCGGTCACATTCAGATCCACTATATTTTCTTTTCCGCTTTCGGAGTAGGGAAGAACGTATTGTTTTTTATCTTCGTCGGAGTCGAAATAGTGGTGTTTTCTTAAAACATCCGACTTACCTATAACTATGGCTGTAGGTATCTTAAGCTTTCTTCCGCCTGCATCAAAGAAGTTATAAACGGCGGTAAAGAGTCTGTGCTGATCCTCTTCCACATTTGTTTTTTTGCCTAAAATAGTGGCTATGGTCTCAAATCTTGTAGGGTCTATCATAAAGAGTATACCCGAGGAGTTGGGAAGGTTAAATGCCGTTCTTTTAAGCTTTTCTTCGCTTGTACAGTTTTCACCCGCTATATCACAGAATATAAGTATATATTCTTCGCTCTCACCCGTTTCGGGGTTTTTTTGCAGGTACATCATAGTACAGGAGGGCAGAGGCTTTGTGTTGGTGGAAGAGGGAAGCCTTGTACCCGAAGAGAAGAAATTATAGTCATCGGAATCGTCGTTACCTATATAGAGGAGGTTGTCTCCTATAAGCCTTTGAAGGGCGGAAAAATACACGGTCTTTCCCGCATTTGTATCACCTATAACGGAAAAGAGGAGCATTTTCTTCTTTCCCGCTCCCGATACAAGGGGGTTGTGGCAGTAGGGGCAGATCCATTTAAGCTTGGTGCCCTTGTAGACTATGTTTTCCGCAAAACCGTAGGTCTTCCACTCCGTGGCATCGTAATCTATATCGGGACTGTCCACATCGAACTCCACAAAATCGTTTTGCATGGCACGACTTTGAGCCTCCGTTGCACCCATACCCATTCTGTCGGTGTAAAATTTAAAAAGCTTTTCGTCAAGCCTCTTGCCCTTTATAGCCTTTGCGGCGGAATTTACTGCACCTGCGCTTCTTCTGCTTGTTCTTCTTGAAGAGATCCGGAACTCATTTTCCACCTGTTCTTTTGTTTCGGGTTCTTCGGGCTTTTCCTCCTCTACGGGTATCTCCCCGTGGAGAGGGTTTACCATACCGTCTGCAAGTCTATAGTGCATATTGAGCTTTAAAGGAGAAAACCTTTCATAGCAGTAGGTACAAACTATATCTTCACATTTGAGTCTTTTTGCCACTTTAAAACCTCCGTGTTACTTTTTGTTGTATATTATATTTTGGTCGGGTCCCGACACCAGCTCTACATCCTCACTGTTTTTAACGTAGAAAAACATATTTTCCTTATCTCTCACACAATCTATATCCACACAGTAGAGCCTGTCTTTACCCTCACCCTTTACTTTGTAGTAAAGTATATCTTCTTTTGATCTTATATCCTCCGCATTTTCCAACTCTATAAATATCTTTTTGTAGGAAGCGGATTTTTTAAAGAAAGAAAGAGCCTTTTGCGCCATAGTCTTTCCTTCGGGTTTTATGCTGTAGTTAACGGTTATACTTCGTATTACTTTTTCGGTTATATTGTTTTCCTGACGGGGAATGCACATATTTTCCTCATCGTCTATATAAAAGGGAAACACCGCAAAACGGCTTTTTCTCATATCCGCCTTTACGGGGAATGAAAAGTTGAAATCTTCCCTTATGGCTAAAAATTCCCTTGTGTACTTTCCCGTGAGTGTGGCGTTATATATCTGATCGATATCCGCCCTTACCTCATCGCCTACCTCAAATACTATGGCGCTTC
This sequence comes from Bacillota bacterium, assembly GCA_017444985.1. Taxonomy (GTDB): domain Bacteria; phylum Bacillota; class Clostridia; order Lachnospirales; family CAG-274; genus UBA3680. The sequence goes on along the minus strand of JAFSVK010000174.1, from coordinate 7,227 downwards.
TGTAGTTTTTATCTTTCGGCCAAAGCCATCTAAGTACCACGGTACCGTCGTTATTTGCCTTTGCAAAGAGCTCCTTTACGGTGGAGTCCTTTTCGCTGTCTATTATTTTTACTTTGTTTACTTTAACTTTCTCTTCAAACATTACTATACGCCTCCGCCGCTTCTTTCCATCTTTCAAAGCTGACAATGTTTGACAGAGCGTGGGAACCCTTTATATATATTATGGACATATCATTGCCTATACTTTCATCTATGAAGGCATGTTTATCCGTTCTTAAACCGTCGTTACCCAAAAGATACCTGGGTGCGGGGTCGTCCTTGCCGCCTAATATACCTATGGTCTCATACTCGTTTACGGTAAAGTTCGAGATATAGGAATAGTAGCCTCTGTTAGAGAGTATCTCCTCTTTTATCATGGAGTTTACACCCTCTGCGCTACCCGAAAGTCTAAGGCGACATTCATCGGAGAAGTCCATGGAAAGTATGGGCTCATTTTCGTATATAAACTCAACTATTTCCTTTGTTCGGGTGTTTATCATATTTTCCAGGTCTTTAACATTAAGCTCCACACCTAAAAGGGCACTGTTTACATCGGAAAAATATTTTGTAAATCTGGAGGTGTTCTTTTCCTGCATACGGTCTGTAACCTCGGAGTAGAAAGGTACAACACCCTTTCTTATAATATCATCGGGGCGCAGTTTCAAAGAGGCTGTTCTGTTTTCTATAAATGCCTCGTACTCCTTTTTGAGCTTTCTTATTATCTCCAAACTTCTTAAATATTTATCCGCCACACTTTCGGCTATCTTTTTAAATTCTATATAAAGTCTTGCCTTTATTTCGCTCTTTTTAATGTCTATATACTGTCCGCAATACTTTGATGCCAGTGTGAATATAAACATAGACTCACCGTTAGGAGCCTTTTCGTTTATATCTCCGTCATCTGCGCTTCTTGCCTTAAATCTTTCAAAAGCCAGCTTTTTATCCGAAACTTCTTTTGAAAAGCCTTCTATCATATTGGCACAGGTATTCTTTACGGAATCGGAATTTTCCGAAAGGAATGCCACTATATCGTTTACGGAAACATTGGGTATATTTGCAAGAGAGGAAAGCTTACCCATAAGCTCTTTTTTGAAGTCCTCTTTAATACCTTCAAGCTCCGTATCAAAGTTTATATTGGCATCCACAAATCTCTCTATTGCCTTGCCGTATATCTTTTTAACACATTCTCCGTTGGTTTTAATATCTGTGTTTAGGTCTATGGGATTTCTGCAGAAGTAATAAAACATGGCGGGATCGGGCTCTTCGTTTATTTTATCCAGGAAATTCTCCACCTTTTCTTCCGCTGTTACAAAGGAGGTGTTAAAAAGTGTAAGGGTATTTATCTCGCTTTTGATATCTATTCTGTCGCTCTTTGAAAGCACGCCGTCAAGGAGCCTGTTTACTATTACGTTTCTTATAAGTCTTTCGTCTTTTTTAAGACTGAGTATGCCTAAAGAGAAAAATTTACCCTCGGGGTTTTTCTCTCTGCAGTTTATTTTAAATATATCTTCTCTGAATTCCGTACCTAAAAATCTGTTGTCGTTTTCACGTGATACACCAAGCCTTAAAATATTGTATCTGCAAATACAATAAAGGTACTCGTCAAGGTCAAACTCGAAAAGCTTGCCTTCGCTGTCTCTGTTAGATATAAGGTAGCAGGTCTTATCCATACCTTTTTCGGAAAGTTTGGGCAACATTTCGTCAAGTTCGGTGAAGGTAAGGAATTTGTTGGCATCCCTTATCTTGCCTTCTTCTCCGGGGAGGAGGCTTTCATCGTATATGCAATAAAAGTCGGTCGTTGCATATCTGAAAGCGGAAAGAGCTATATTCCTTACACTTTCGCTTAAATCTTTCAAGGTGCAGGAACAGGGGGCTGCCGCATCGAAAACAAACACTATCTGCACTGAGTCCGACTCGAAGCTTTCGGATTTAAATGAGTTGATAATTGAAAAAAGCTCTCCTTCGAGCTTTTTTTCAATATCTTCCTTTTCTTCTGTAAAACGTTTGTAAAAAGCTTCTCTGCTGTCAGCAAGGCAGGGGATAAGGCTTTCCCCTATATCGGTAAAAAGCTGTACAACTCCGGTGCTTGTTTCGTTTTTCATAAAATATTTTATTTTATTTTCGATCTTTTCGCCCTCGCACAACACTATAAAAAGTATGGGCACCGACAGTTTTACCTTCTGACCGCCGCCACCGAAATTTTTAGTGCCGAAGCTTCTCATTTCTTTCATATATAACACCCTTGTTTCGTGGAATTTTTTTATCTGCCTTCTACCATGAAGCAATATGTTTTGTCCTCTGCTGCCACTGCCTTATAGTTTGCACCGAAATATTTTTCTTTTACGGAAAGACAGGAGGCCTCAAACATATTTAAAATAGTTTCTTTGTCGTATTCTTTGGTGTCGGAAATGTCTGTAAGAGCCTTTTTGACATCTTCCGTTTCTTCGTTTCTTCCCTCTTCACTTATGGGAGCGGATCTGTCGGTCTCGTACATATAGGATACCGTAGCCAGCCGCTTATCTATTTCGGGTATGAGTTCATCGCACAGAGCCTCTAATTTTTTAAGACTTCCCGAGGAGTACACAAGTCTTCTCAACTGTTCTTCAAGGCATTCGAGGGGTATACTCATGGTAGACTGCCCCGAACTTCTTTCTCTTCTGTAGGCTATGGTCTCAGCCAGAGCCTTAAGATAGTTTTTAAGGGAGTAGGTACCTGTTTTAAGCTTGCCGCAAAATGCCAAATATCTCAGATTATTAAGTATGACTTCGTCTTTTCCGCTTGTAAGACGAGAAACTCTTTCCTTGTCAAATTGAGGTTCATCGCTGAAATCGTCTACCTCGCAAAGTATCATAACATTTGCCAAGAGGCTGCCTATATCCCAGCTGTTTTCAAGTACGGTACGGTTAAGGTCCGTACTTGTCATAACATTGCCCAAAAGCCTTCTCCAAAGGTAGAGGTATCTTAATATAAAGCTGTCTTTTAAAAGCTTTATATCGGTTATGTAGCTAAAGGCAGGCAGGTGGCTCCTCTCGTAGTATATTATATTTTCAAGAGATACCGCCGAAGAGTATTGCACGGAGTTTTCTATGCTTTCCGCATTATTTATATCCGAGAGGAAAGACACTCCGCTTAAATTCAGACCTTCGAAGCCACCCATACCTATAATACCCTTTACCGCAGGAGAAATGGCTGTAGTCATAAGCTTCAGGGAGGAGGAGTCGGCTTTTAAAAACCGCATATCCTCCCCGTTTACCTTTGTGCGGGAGAAAGCACTTAATATATCCGAATCAAAACCTCTCCCGCAAGCTTCTTCGGAGATTAAAATGTTATAAAGCATTTTTACATATCGTCTCCGTCATCATCATCGTCGTCATCTGCATTTGAGCTTACACCCATAAGGAGCGTAAGTCTGTCGTTGAGCTTATTTCTAAACTGTGCGTAGAAAGCTCTCTTTTCATCGTAATTCATTACGGAATGCCTGTTATCTTCAAGGCTCTCTGCCTCTTCCGTAAGCTTTTCTTTAAATCTCGTGAGCCAATCCAGCATATCTTCAAACTGCTCATCTGTGGGATTTGCTATTATCCTGTTGGCTTTATCGTCAAGGTATCTGCCTACATCGTCGGGAAGGGCAACAAACTTTTTGAAAAGTACATAGTAGCCGTATATATCCTTACAATCCGTAAGCATATTCATAACGGATTGCTTGGAGCCCATTCTGTCGGTGTATACGAACATGGACTTGTTTTTCTTAAGTATTCTTGTGGAAAGAATGTTAAGAAGTCTTGTAAAGTTGTCCACACCGCTGTCTGTAAAGGAAAGGAGCTTATTTCTGTAGCCTAAGTATTCCTCATACTTATCAATGGACTTTTCCACCTTTTCTCTTACGGTCATGTTTTTGTAGAAATACTCTTTGGTATAGTTTATGACCTTCTGTTCGTCGGTGGAGTTAAGTCTTTCTTCCGAGTTTATATCGTAGGAGTCAAATTCATCTAATATGAATTTACCGTCTTTTCCCACAAGCATGGCTTTATCGAGCTTAGCTATGGCTTTTTGAGCATCTATACTTGTTATAAAGCCCGAGTCTATGTTTTCCACTCCCGCCTCTCTTACGATATCTTCAAGAGAGAGGTCGAGATTTTTCTGAGGGTAGTAGAGGGCAATGTAGTCGCCTCTTTCCTCTTTGTCCGAGTATATAAGGCCGTATTCCACAGCTCTGTCAAATATAGCAAAATACTTGTCTACCTTTGATTTCTCGCCGTCGTTTACTTCCATTTCCTTGCGGTGGATGTTTGTCCAAGTGGTGCTGGGACAGGGTGAAGGTATTAAGGAACCGTCTTTTTTGCCACCGTCGGGAGTTTTTTCGAAGAGGTGGGTACCGGGAGTACTTCTGCCGTTTATTTCGTAGGCTGTTTCGTACTCTTCCATAAAGGCATAGTCTTCAAGACAGTTACAAGCGTTGAAATTTATTCTGAATATCTTGTTTTTAATGTAACTCTGTTTTAAAATATCGTTTTCGCTTGAACCTGCGTTCTTGAAAAACTCATACATGGAGGCACAGTCTCTGGGGATAGACATGTAGGAAAAGCTTGTACCGGGAGAGGCACCCGCTTTCTTTCTGAACATGTAAGCCGACTCAGCCACAAGTCTTTTGTGTATATCCTCGTAGTATTCGCTTACGGTCTTTCCCTTTTGGGTAGCTATGCTTTCTATGTAGGTATCTATAGTTTTTGCTATAATATCCGAGAAAAGGGTGGAAACGAACTCGTTCAGCCTGTTTACTATGGAATTGCGGTTTTCCACACTTGTCCACTTTTCGGAATTGTGAAGGAAGTCGCTGTAGAATTTTATGATCGCCTCGTTTATATCAAGCATGAGGTTGTTGTCTACATCCATCATCTTTTCTATGCTTTCTATAAATTCGGGAGCATCTATCATATTCCAGCTGAATACATGAGAAGCGTTTTCCTCAGCCTGTATTTCTTTGTTTCTGTTGTCTATGCCGCTGTACTTGTCCATAACTCTGTGAAGCTCTTCCATTATGGTGGTGACCTTGTCATAGACATTGTTGTTCTTTGTGATTATGAATTTTTGTATTTTGTAGAATACATTGTACATAACATCACAAATATAGTTTTTAAGCAGTGCCGAGTAGTAGCCCTGTATATTGTCTATATGCTCTTTTACAACTGCCTTTTTATCCGTAAGAAGGTTGGCGGAGCGTATTTTGGTAGCCGCTTGAAGCTCTTTGTCGGAGCCTACCTGTACTTTTCCGTCCATACTTCTGTTCATGGCATTTGTAAGAGCCTGTGTAAGACAGGGGTGTCCGCCTTCGTTGTGTATCATTCTTTGAGTAACAACGGGGCCATACTCAAGATTAAGGAAATAGTTCTGGTCTATAATGTTGTTGGGGTTATCTATTTTGTCTATAATTTCTTTTACAAGCTCTTCCGCAGCCTTGTCCACAAGTACCATTTGGTCTTCAAACCTTCTGCGACAGTCTCTGAGTATACCCGAGTTGTTGTCTTTAAAGGCTGCAAAGTCGTAGTCGTGGAGATCTAACATAGGTTTTGCGCTTGCGGCTCTTCCCAACTTTTGTCTTACGGACTCTATAGTAGCACCAAAGTGCTTCAGAATATCCTGTACTTCGTTTTCAAGTACATCCTTGCTCCACATTTGACTCATTTTGTCGAATATACGGTAGGTCATAAAACTTACCAGATCGTCAAGAGGTATGTAGGAGGAGGATGCGCCTGCTATGATATACTTGTAGTTTACAGCATGTTTTGCGGAACCTAAGGAATCCTTGTAGGCATGGGTAAGGGTGGTGATATTTGAAAGAAAACTCTTTATGGAGTAGTCCGTACCGTCGCCCGCTACCTCGTTTGCTATAAAGTTTACGACGGTCTCCGAGGCAACAGCCATGGATCTGTCGTAGTCTACGGCTACACCGTTTACATCGGTGGCAGAGAATAAAAGTGTAGTCTCGTAGGGAGGAGCTATTTCATCCACAGCCACGTCCGAGCCGTAGTTTACCACATATCTTCTGCCGTGAACACGCAGGTTATTTAAAAAGTCCAGCTCTTTAAGGGCTGTAAAGCCGTTTCTTTTGATGATATCCGCAGCGGGTCCCGTGGTACCTATGTGCTGTAGGTTAACATCGGGCATAAATGCAAAGAGAAGCCTTGTTATCTGTCTTATTTGGCAGTTTTCCGCTATACTCTTTAAAATATAACCCATATCTATAAAGGCACCGCTACCAGTACCACCGCTTATACCGGAAAATACGAACATATATACTATGTTGTTGTCGCCGCCCTTTATTCTGTTAAATTTTGCTGTTATAAGGTTCTTAAGCTGTGCCACATTTTGGAAGAGTATAAATCTACCTACCTGTCTTATGGCACCTGCACCGTGTATTATAAGGCTGGAGTCTATTTTGGGATTGAACCATTCCTTAATGTCTTCCCTCATATTTCTCTCTCGGTCATCCACAACAGAGCGGATCTCACCCGTTCTGTAGAGGAACTTTTCGTCGCTGGAGAAAACCGTTCCCATATAGCTTGATTCTATGGCTTTTTCATCTGTATCTATAACAAGATAGTCTACGTTTTCTGGCTTATCCTTGCCCTCCTCACAAACCATTCTCTCCGAAATGAGTTTCTTTGTCCTCAGTACCGCATCTACACCCGTACCACCGAGTCCAACTATGAGTATAGGGTTGTCTATAGTCGTTATTTTATCCGCTAAAGCTCTTATTCTTCCGCCGTTGGCATAATTGAGCCTGTCCAAGTCTTTTCTTAATCTTTCGTCAACTATCATTGTTAGATCACCTCTGCTTATATATTTTGAAAAGAGGGATATATCCCCTTTTTATCTCAACAGATCGTTAATGTCGGTCCATAGCAACATTATAGCATTTTAAAGGGTTTTAGTCAATAATCAATATAAAAAGTATAGTATTTTTGTTAGGGAAATGAAAGGAAGGTTTTAAAGCCGAAAACAGGCGATTAAAAACCAAATCAACGGTATAAAAATACTGCTGATTAAATTATGGGTACCTCTAAAAAGTGCTATTGAAGTAAAATTGAGATAGCTTGTTCGAGGACTAGGAAATGGCTCGAAGCCAATGTAGAGCATTGGTGAGAGACATTGACGACGTACTCGGGCAAGATAGCCAATTTTACGATT
>JAFSVK010000173.1 GCA_017444985.1 Bacillota bacterium | reverse complement strand
GGAATTAGTTTCTTGTATTGGTCAAGACATCTTTAGGGTACCTCTAAAAAGTGCTATTGATGTAAAATTGAGATAGCTTGTTCGAGGACTAGGAAATGGCTCGAAGCCAATGTAGAGCATTGGTGAGAGACATTGACGACGTACTCGGGCAAGATAGCCAATTTTACGATTTATGACTTTTTAGAGGTACCCTTTACTCCATTCGGACATATCGGACTTTAGAGGTACCCATAATTTTGTTATAGCAGAGGTAAACCATGAGGCAATGATATTCAGTGCCTCATGGAGTGTTCCGGCACCTTTCTGCTACTTTATTTTTACTATTGCTTTATAAAAAGGTTTGAGAATTTTGTGTAGTTCTGTAGCCTGATTTCCATACCTTTGGTTTAATTTACTGTGTATGGTACTTTTATCATCATCGGCTTCAACAAGTACACTAAAAAAGGCATATATATCGGATGGAACGGAAATATTACGGCTATTACAGTATTGAAAAATCAGCTCACAAAACTTCTTGAGCTTGGTAGTACTTTTCCAATTAGTAGCAGGTGCGTTAAAACTTTCCATTTTCATATGCTTATAAATTTCTCTGCCTTTTACGTTGCCATAAAAGTGAGTGAGGGCAAGGTGAATATAGGACGGATTGGAGGTACCCAGGCAGTTGACAATGGTGTATAACTCCTTTCTATCCACACCCTGTAACTCAGCATTTACTTCTACTGTCTGAAGAATGGCAAGTTCATCAGAAGATACAGGTTCTTCTTCTATCTCGATATCCTTTAGCTCGATAAAATTGGTTGCTAGTCGCTTTACATCAAGTCCTTGCTCTTTCCAGAAATTAACTACGGCATCAAAACCCGTATCATTTGACACTATAATCATTTCTCCGGTTTTCTTTGAGCAAAGAAGATACCCAAGATATGAAACCGATTGAAAATCCAAGGCATTGTTCCCTTTGTAACAATGTATGAACTCGATTTCATTTTTTGAATTTATGAGACGAACAACATGCTCATAATCAATGCGAGGAGAGTGCTCGGTGTAAAATATCAAAAATTGACTTTCATCATCACCTAAAAGATCGATCCAACTCTCTCCCACATTCTCGCTGTCAACTAAGTAAGTTTTTGACATTTGTTACCTATAATACCGGAACAAATTCATTATAGCATACTTATAACATTTGTAAATACTTTTATTTCGGTGATGTGTTTTGTCTGTGGAACTCAAGAAATATCCACGAGCTACTATTCAATACTCCTCTCGCAACTGTTTTACAAAAAGATCCGCTATCGGTGAAAAAACTTGATATTTTTTCCATATAATGTACATATTTGTTTCAAGTTTTGGGGTTATGGGGCGAAAACAGAGACCGCTTTCTTTGCTTGTATTTATAAGGTGTTCGAAGGTTAGCAGATACCCCAGCCCTTCTTTTACAAATACAGAGCCGTTATAGGAGAGATTGAATGTGCCTGCAAAGTGGAGTTTATCCATATCTTCACCGCACCAGCGAGGAAAATCAACTTTAATTGATTGTTCGGAGCAGAATAGGGGTATACCGTAGAGGTCTTCGAATTTTATTTCTTTTTTTTGCGCAAGGGGAGAGTCACGACGCATAACAAGGCCCCATTTGTCGCTTTCGGGTATTGTCAGATAATTATACTTTGAGAGATTGGGGGGTTCAACAATGACCGCAAGGTCAAGTAAGCCCCTGTCTAAGCGTTCTGCAACGGGCTCTGTATCTGCACTGAAAATATGGAAAACAAAATTCGGATACCTTTGTTTAAAGGCTTTTATACTGCGGGCAAGGTATTTTATAAGATAGCTTTCCGCACAGCCTATGCGTATTTCACCACCTGTAATATTGTTAAGTCGGTTGAATTCATCCGTGGTCTTATCCACCATGGCAAGAATATCTTCGGCTCGTTTCCTAAGCAGCATACCCTCATCGTTCAACCTCATACTTTTGTTTGTTCTTGTGAAAAGCTCATGTCCCAATTCTTCCTCGAGCTTCTTTATTTCCTTTGAAAGTGAAGGCTGAGAAATATGCAACTGTTCCGCAGCCCTCGTCATATTTTCTTCTCTTGCTATGGCAAGAAAGTATCTTAAAACTCTTATTTCCATACTATACCTCCTTTTTTACTATACCACAATTTGCCATTCCTGTAAAGAATGACAAGCTATTATAAATAGATATTTTACATAAAAAGGCAGATATGCTATATTGAGTCTATAGAAAAGAAGGTGAAGATATGGCAAATGCAGCCGATATAAATGCCCTTATGAGAGAAAATCTAAAAGATGCGGGACTTGAAGGTGACCGTATTGAAATGTGTATGGATCTTATATTAAAGGGAGAGTATGATAAGCTTAATAAAATGTTGTCGGAATATCGAGAAAACTTGCTTAAAAATATACATGTATATACTGCAAAGCTGGATTGCCTTGATTATTTCACCTATACTATCACTAAAAACGGAGGTACAATGAAATGAAAGACGAATTATTGACATTAACACAAGATTGGGATAAGACTTTTGCAAGATCCGAAAAGGTAGAACACAAAAAAGTAACATTTCATAACCGTTACGGGATAACTCTTGCAGCGGATATGTATACACCCAAGAACGCTAATGGGAAGCTTTCCGCCGTGGCTGTTTGCGGTCCCTTCGGTGCGGTAAAGGAGCAGTGTTCGGGGCTTTATGCACAGACCCTTGCGGAAAGAGGCTTTCTTACTATAGCCTTCGACCCTTCATTTACGGGTGAAAGCGCAGGTCTGCCCAGATACGTAGCATCTCCCGATATAAACACGGAGGATTTTTGTGCGGCAGTGGATTTTCTTTCCCTACAGGAAAATGTAGATCCCGAAAAGATAGGTATTCTCGGTATTTGCGGTTGGGGCGGTCTGGCAATAAATACGGCAGCTATCGACACAAGAATAAAGGCAACAATCGCCTCTACAATGTATGATATGACAAGAGTAAGCGCAAAAGGCTATTTTGATGAGGCGGACAATGCGGATGCTCGTTTTGCCATGAAACAGGCACTAAATGAACAGCGTATAAAGGACTATAAGTCGGGTGAGTACGAACTTGCAGGGGGCGTTGTGGATCCCTTACCCGAGGACGCTCCGTTTTTTGTTAAGGACTATTACGATTATTACAAGACCGAAAGAGGCTATCATCCCCGTTCCCTTAATTCAAACGGCGGTTGGAACAAGACCTCAACGCTTTCCTTTATAAATATGCCTATACTTTCATATTCCCATGAAATACGCTCTGCGGTACTTGTTATACACGGCGAAAAGGCTCACTCACGCTATATGGGTGAGGATGCCTTCAAAAAATTGACGGGTGATAACAAAGAACTGCTGATAATAGAAGGTGCCTCCCATACCGACCTGTACGACGGCGGTAAGAGAAAGGTAATACCTTTTGATAAAATAGAAGAGTTTTACAAGGAATATTTGAAGTAAAAACGGGGAGCCATACCCCGACAAAATAAAGGAAAACCTGTAATATATCGATGCAAAATTCGGCGAGAGATAAGCACTCTCGCCTTTTTTAGTTGTGTCATATTTAGGGTGTTGAAGTATCTTTGAAAATAATATATAATAACAGAGGTATAGAATATTTATGCTACCTAAAGCACAGATTGATAATAATACACAGTAGAAAATTTTGTATAAAAAAACTTTATAAATTACACAAAACTTTATTGTACAAGCTGTAGGGGACGCCCCGCATGTCGTTCCATCGCTTGAATTAGCTAAAATGTTGAGGTTATGTACAGGATCAAGTAACAAATGCTATTAAAAGTAATGATCTAAAAATACTTGCAACACCTAAATTTCTACAAAATGTAGGGGGTAATATAAGGATATGGAAGATATTTTTGAAAAAACCGTTTTTATTACGGGGTCGGGTAGGGGGATAGGAAAGGCTATTGCTCTGCTTTTTGCGGCGAACGACTACAATGTGGTCATAAACAGTGTGAAGGACGGAGAGTCTCTTGCAAAAACGGAGGAGACTATTCGGAAATACAATAAAAATGTACTTGCTCTCATGGGAGATATGTCGGATTATATGACAGCGGAGAAAGCCTTTGCCGCTATCATAAAAAAGTTCGGGGGTATAGATATACTTGTAAATAATGCGGGAATATCTTATATAGGTCTTTTTAACACAATGAGAGAAAAACAGTGGAAAAATGTTATGGAAAATAACTTTTATTCCGTATTGAACTGTTCTCATTTGGCTCTTAAATATATGGTGCCAAAGCATAGGGGGAATATTATAAACATTTCCTCTATGTGGGGAGAAAAGGGCGCATCTTGTGAGGCTGTGTATTCGGCATCGAAAGGTGCGGTAAATTCCTTTACAAAAGCTCTCGCAAAGGAACTTGCACCCTCGAACATAAGGGTAAATGCCATATCCTGCGGAGCCATAGATACGGATATGAATTCCTTTTTATCGGAGGAGGAAAAACAGACACTTTGCGAAGAGATACCTATGGGAAAGTTCGGAACGGCAAACGATGTAGCCGAGACAGCTCTTTTCCTTGCAGAGGATAAAAGCGGATATATTACGGGACAGATCATAGGTGTTGACGGAGGTATGATATAGAGGCTGCCTGATATGAAAACAAAAATAAGAAAGAAAATAAAGGCTTATATAGAGTTGATATTATCTCTTGTTTTTATTATAAGCGGAGTTTACTTTTGTTACATACAATATAACGAAAACCAAAAATATGATACGAGGGTCGATGCCGTAGTAAAAAGTGTTGAGGATAAATACGATAGGAAGAATAACAAACACAAGTATAAGGCTAAATGTGAGTATGAGGTAAACGGAAAGCCGTACAGCTATGTTACCGATTGGTCGTCTCATCATTACACAAAAAATGATATTATCTCCATCAATATCGATTCGGCTGATCCCGAAAAAATAAACAAATACGGTCACGGCACTCTCGGAGCCTTTTTAATTTTCTGCGGAGGGTTTGCCTTTTATTTTTATAAACGTGAATAGACGGTAGAACGGGAAATCAAAGGTGAAATATGATAAATAAATTTATAAAATGGGCAAAAACAAATGGTTGGAATATTGTTTTAGCTCAAGGAAAAAAAGACTTACCTCCTGCAATTAAACAAAGGTACGATATACCAGATCAATGGTATGATTTTATTTGCAATTTTGAAGTTTGTGAAAACAGAACGGCAACAAAATGGTTTTTAACACCGAATGATTATATGCCGCAAAAGGATGCTTTTCAGTGGAATGAATTTGAAATTCAAAGTCTTGAATTTACGGAAAATAGCAGTAGTGTAATTAAATATTGGGATACCTGTTTTCCGATAGTCTTATGTGTTGACGGAGAATATTCATATTACGCTGTAAATACGGAGAACGGAAATGTTGTATACGGGTCCGAGCCCGAATACGAAGAGGCAACAGTCATAGCAAAAGATTTTATTACTTTTATACACAAGGTTATATCGGGAGATATAGTGTTGTGACTACAATATGGGTACCTCTAAAAAGTGTTATTGAAGTAAAATTGAGATATTTTGTTCGAGGACCGGGAAATGGCTCGAAGCCAATGTAGAGCATTGGTGAGAGACATTGACGACGTAATCGGGCAAAATATCCAATTTTACGATTTATGAGTTTTTAGAGGTGCCCATAGTTAAAAAGCCAATTTTCTAAGTATAAGGAGGTCAATATGTATAAACAGATGCTGTTTGTAAATGCTTGTGTACGCAAGGACTCAAGAACGGAAAAACTTGCAAGAAAACTACTGTCAAAACTTAACAAACCTTTTGAAGAAGTATATTTAAACCATATCTCCTTTCCCGCGGTAGATGAAGAATATCTCACTAAAAGAGATAAATTCATTGCAACGGGAGAGTTTGAAAACGGTATGTTTGATTTGGCAAGGCAATTTTCAAACTCGGAAACTATAGTAATAGCCGCTCCCTATTGGGATCTGTCATTTCCCGCCAAGTTAAAACAATATTTGGAGCAGGTCAGCGTAGTGGGGATAACCTTTAAATACTCCGACAGGGGGGAGCCTATAGGGCTTTGTAAAGCAAGTAAGCTATATTATATAACAACAGCCGGGGGGAACTATGTACCCGATGTTTTTGGCTTCGGATATGTAAGCTCCATTGCACGAGATTTATTTGGTATACCGGAAGTTATACAATTTAAAGCAAGTGGATTGGATATATACGGTGCCGATGTAGACAAAATCTTAGCCGATGTGGAGAAAGATATTACAGAAACGGAAATATAAGCACTAATATGGATAACAAAAGTTTTTACAAACATAAATTTAATTCTATGCTTTTAAGTTCCACAATGGGAATGACAGTAAATTTTATAATGCTTATCTGTGATGCTGTCATTGCCGGCTATTTTTTCGGTGCCGATGGAGTATCCTCGGTCAATCTCGTTATACCCGTGATGTCGTTTGTACTCTTTGTGTCGGAGATATTTGGTAATGGTATAGGTATCCTATACAGTCGATATATTGGTAAATTTGATAAAACAGGGGCAGACAGATTGTACGGCATGGGTATAATCATAAATATTGCAGCCGCTATCATAAGCATGATATTTATATTTTTTGGAAAGGATCTATATTTCGGTCTCCAAGGGGTTGATGGTAAAGTTTATGAATTGGCAAAAGATTATTACACTTTTATGCCGTTAAATGCAGTTGCGGCAATAATGTATCAGTATGTAGCCTTTATGGTTTATACCGATGGAGACGAAAAATGTACAAATTTGGCATGTATTGTTCAGATAGGTTCACAGATCGCTTTTTCCTTTATATTATGTTCTAAAATGGGTATTACAGGCATAATGCTCGGGAAGGTTATCGGAAATATATTGAGCACTCTTGTAGCATCGGGGCATTTTTTATCTAATAAAAATACATTGCACTTTATACCATATTTTAATATAAAAGAACTTTTAAAAGTAATAAAATTTTCGATGGTAGATGCTTGTATGTACCTCTGTTGGAGTGTTATGAACTATCTTCTCATAGTCTATATTTCAAGGCATTACGACCGTGGAGCACTTGTTATCCTTGCTGTTGTAATGACTCTTGTAGAATTTGGTATCATCTTAGACGGCATAGGTCTTGCCATGCAACCACTTATCGGAACATACATAGGCGAGAAAAACTATGCCATGATAAAGAGATTTATGAAATATGTCCTTAAGGTGACTCTAATCGCCGGCTTTGCAGCTTCAATTATCATCTTTGCTTTCGCTCCTCAATTGGTGGCATTTTTTGGTATAGAGTCTTCTTACTTGGCGGATACGGTCACGGCAGCAAGGATATTCGCCATCTCTCTTGTTTTTTGTTCTGTTATACTGGTTGAAGCTTCTTACTACATGCTTATAGACCAAATAAAAACATCTGTAATGATAACGATATTGAGAGAAGGAGTCGCGTATACACTCTGTCCTATAGTGTTTTCAATGATATTTGGGGAGATAGGGCTCTGGATAGGCCTTTTTGCTGCCACACCGATTTCTTTGGGGATATCTCTTATTTTTGTGATCTTCAAATACGGAAAAGCTAAATTCCCTCTGCTTATCCCAAATGCAGACGATACCTTCGTAGTATTTGAGAGTAGCTTGACACGGGATAATATATCCATTTTTTCAAAAAACGTAGAAAAAACGCTCAAAGACAGAGGAGCCATAGAAAAATCGGTTTTGTGGGGCGCTGTTTTTACAGAAGAAATACTTCTTGCCGTTTTAAATAAAAACAGTAACAAAAAAGGAAAATTACTTGTAGAGGTATCCCTTATTTTCGATAAAGATTCGGTTCTTCTTATAGAGCGGGATTCGGGTGTGATATTTGACCCCACCGTCACCGACTCCGATATAGGTAACTTAAGCGATTTTGTTCTTGCAAGCCTAATGGAGGCTCACGAAGAAAAAGCATATCAGACCACCACGGGATATAACAGAAATATAATACGCCTACCTCTTGACGCTAAACAAGCCCTCAAACCGTAAGGAATGAGGGCTTATTTGTAAAATATGGGTATGCACTTAGTAAAAAAGTGGGGCGATTTATCATCAAATATAACCAACGGGGATCACCTTATTTTTTTATCGAGAGAGACTTCTCGATATTGCTCTTTGCCGTATTCAATGCCGAATCTTTAAAACTTCCTTTCGCTTGTTTGTTGAAATAAAGTTTGACCTTATAACACCAAATACTATACAAAATGCCCTATTAACAAACTCCTATATGTTTCGAAAATGTAATACTATATTCTTTTACAAAACTCTTGAAATATGGTAGAATGATATTTGCAGAAAACTATGTATAAATGAATTATATTTACAGGGAATATCTAAAAACGCCATATAAGGATGGAGGAGTATATGCAACCATTTATGGGGTTGAATATTATACACTTAGCAATGTTTTACCTACATGGGCACAGTATGGAACGTTTTCAGGTGAATTTCAGTGGCAAAAGAAGAGCTCACCTCCCTATACCCCGTAAAAGTTAAATTTTTTGTTGATTGATAGTAAATATTCAATCATGTTCTA
Source organism: Bacillota bacterium (assembly GCA_017444985.1). Taxonomy (GTDB): domain Bacteria; phylum Bacillota; class Clostridia; order Lachnospirales; family CAG-274; genus UBA3680. The sequence goes on along the minus strand of JAFSVK010000173.1, from coordinate 3,872 downwards.
CAAACAACAGCCGAGGACATAGAGTTCTCGGCTGTTGTTATGATAAATATGAGCACAGATAACTTCGATTTTTGGATCAACAAATAACAGGTTTATAAATGGCATAAGGGCACAGGTGAATCCACAGCTCACACCTTTTTGCTGTTGTAAAGTTTTCTGTATGTAGATGGTGACATTCCCGTTTCTTTTCCGAATCTTACGGAGAAATAGTCGCTGTTGGAAAAACCGCATGTCATGGCTATTTCCGTTACGGACATTTTTGTGGATATTAAAAGTTGTTTTGAGTGGCGCAGGCGTACCGTTGTAAGGTAGTCTGTAAAATTACTTCCCGTTTGAGCCGAAAAGAGTCTTGAAAAGTGGGAACGGGACAGGAGTACGTGCTTTGACACAGTTTCGGAGTTTATGTTTTTGTCGTAGTTGTTTTCGATGTAATATATTGCCTCAAGTATAGGTTTAGAAAGGGGGGAGTTGTACTCTGTGAAGGTATTTTCCTTTCTTTTTTCGTATATGTTTGTAAGCAGTCTAAAGAGCATGCCCTCAACTATAAACTCCGTATAGGGCAGGTCTTTTTGGTATTCTTGGTGTATCTGTACAAACATATCCCTAATATCGGCTACAGAGTCCTCTTTTATATTTCCCACACGCCTTTCATACAGGGTATCAAAAACATTTTTCCCCGCTCTTTCCATAAATTTTTCGGCGGTGTTTTTGGTGAATTTTATAAGGTAGTTTTCGTAGGGTTCCTTGCTTTCTGAGACCGTGCGGTGATAAATATAGGGGGAGCCAAAGGTAACATCGTTTTTGTGGCAGCTTACACTGTAGGTAGGGGTTATAACTCTTCTGTCCCCCGATATTATAAAGCCTATGTCGTAGTGGGTAGCCATTTCCAAAGAGGGCATTGTAAAATCCCAATTTCTTATATTATGTTGTACCGTTATATTTTTTCCTTCGGGTATAGGTATGGGCATAGCATCACTTCCTTTAGTGCATAATAGCACAATATAAAAGATTTAGCAACAAAAAAGCTTCTATATTTATTGAAAGTTTTAAAATTATATTGTAGAATAAAAAGCAAGAATAGAAAAGAAGGCAAAAACATGAAAAACAGGATCTCAAAAAAAACAGCCGATAATATTTTAAATGGGAGTATACTTAAGGCACTTATATTTCTTGGAGTGCCTATTATCATAAACTCCCTTTTGCAGACTATGTACAACTTAACAGACACCTACTGGCTGGGAAAGCTTCCTTCGGAGGAGCCTATGGCGGCAATATCTCTCATTTCCCCTATGCAGAATGTTATTATAAACTTCGGTCAGGGTTTTAATGCCGCAGGTGCCATACTTATAGCTCAGCTTTTGGGTGCGGGAGATAAGCAAAGAGCCAAGAAAATGGCAAATCAAGTTTTTACCGTGGCTATGGTATTTGCTTTGGTATGTGCAAGTTTGTGCTTTTTATTTACACCTTATATCGTAGGTTGGCTTGGGGCGGAGGGAAATATATTCTCCTACAGCAGAACATATTTGCAGATAGTGGTATGTGATATGCCCTTTCTCTATATGATAAATATATATTCTGCCATAAATCAAGCTCGGGGAAATACCTTCTTCCCTATGGTGTTGAACTTTTGCGGTATTGCCATAAATATGATACTCGATCCTATTTTCCTTATGGTATTTAAAATGGGTATAATGGGTGTGGCTCTTGCTACCCTCATTTCAAAAATACCCTGTGCCATAGCGGCTTTTATACTTCTGTCCAAAAAGAAAGAGGATATACATCTGGACAGAAAATTTATGGCTTTCGATAAAAATATGGTGCTTAAGATCATAAAGGTAGGTCTTCCCACAGCCCTCGGAAGCAGTACTATGCAGTTTGGATTTTTGCTTATGAGTAAAAATGTATTTAAGTACGGTTCATCTGCCATGGCTGCCTACGGTATAGGAAATAAAATAAGCGGTATCATAACAACACCTTCAAATGCCGTAGGAAGTGCCGTAGGTACCATTGTGGGGCAAAATATCGGCGCAGGGCGTTACGACAGGGCGGAAAAGGCATATAAGCTTGGCAGAAACATTGCGGTATGTTTTCTGTTTTGCGGAGGTATGATACTTTCAAGAAATGTCTTTTCAAGGGCTATAGTAAGTGTATTTTCAAATGACGGGCAAAACGATGTTATAAACTATGCCTCGGAGTTTTTGTCCATAATGCTTATATGTTGTTGGACAAACGGAGTGCACAACTCCACCACAGGTCTTTTCCAAGGCAGCGGTCACACCCTTGTAACAATGACTATAGATGCCACAAGGCTTTGGGTGTTTAGATTTTTAACACTTTTTGTATGTGAAAGAGTACTGAATATGGGTGTCAGAAGTATATGGTACAGTGTGGTGGTAAGTAATGCCATATCGGCTTTGATACTGTATATATTGTTCCTAACGGGACTTTGGAAAAAAGATACGATAGGTATAACACGACAAAAGAAAGGGGTCTGAAAGGACCCCTTAATTATTTTTTAACATTTATTAACAAATTGTTTTCTTGACAGTAAAATCAAAAAATAATATAATTTTATCAGTTAATGCTGTATGGATTTTTATAAGTTGCGATGCTTAAAAATACAACTATGTACCGACAGAGAAATCCCCACAAGAGGGAAATGATTATATATTTGGGAAAACTATGAAGGGGATGTAGAGAGTGAAGAACATACGAAATATAGCATTTTTATTCTTTGCCTTTTGTTTGTTTACGGTAGTTACAAAGGCAGAAGAAACATATACGGGAGTTGCCGCCGAAATACCCGTAAGTATTACGGAGGGTGTGGGGGAAGAGCCGTTTTTGATAGATATAGAGCCCTTGGAACAGGCACCTGCACCAAAAGAAGGGCAGATAAGCATAACGGGGGAGGATACGGGCTTTATTCGTCTTGATTTTGACACCCCCGGGGAATATAAATACAATGTTTATGCGGATGATACCCAAAAGGACGTTTATATTCTTACATTTACCGTAAGTGAGAATGAGGGTACATCCTCTTTGGCGTGTAATATCAAGATAGAAAACGAAAAGGGCGAAAGTGTTTCGCAGCTTCTTTTCGAAAGAGGCACAACACCTACGGAAACCTCGGAAACGGCATCCGAAACTACCACGGCAGAAATTGAAACTATAAGCCAAACCACAGAGACTACTACGGAGGCAACAACCGTTACGCAAACTCTTGAGACAACCACCGTGGAAGAAAAGGGCAATGTTCATGTGCCCGAACCCTATACTTTAAACACCGTGGCGCAACCTACCACCGTACTTGCTACGGAAACTACGGAGGCCACCACTCAAAAACAAGAAGAGACCACACTTAAACTGCTTGTAAAGGAACGCTCCCCCGAGCCTACGACCCAAGCCTATACAAAAGCCAAGGCTACCACGGGTGACAGGAGCGGAAGAGATATTTCTCTTTTAGTTTTGCTGTTTTTTGCGGGTGTATTTTGTTTTTCGTTTATAGGCGAGAGAATAGAAAAGAAGAAAAAATAAAGCAAAAGCGGTTTCGTTATCTCGAAGCCGCTTTTGTGTGTTTTAAAGGATAAAAATAACAATGCCAATATTTCAATACACCTGAACAATCGGCAGGGAACGACCCTTGCACCCAAAAGATAGATGTGGGCCGGCGATAGCCTGACTTTTGTGTAGCAAAAGTGCAGCTGTCTGTTGTTGTGCCGTTGTTCTCAAATAAGGGGACCTCTAAAAAGTGCTATTGAAGTAAAATTGAGATATCTTGTTCGAGGACTAGGAAATGGCTCGAAGCCAATGTAGAGCATTGGTGAGAGACATTGACGACGTAATCGGGCAAGATAGCCAATTTTACAATTTAT
>JAFSVK010000172.1 GCA_017444985.1 Bacillota bacterium | reverse complement strand
AATCGTAAAATTGGCTATCTTGCCCGAGTACGTCGTCAATGTCTCTCACCAATGCTCTACATTGGCTTCGAGCCATTTCCTAGTCCTCGAACAAGCTATCTCAATTTTACTTCAATAGCACTTTTTAGAGGTACCCTTTAAAAAACGTATAATCCATATAAAAATAACCGATAAGAAAACGTCAATGAAAATACGAGGAGGGATGTTTATGAAAAAAACAAAAAACTTTTGGCAAGTCTGCTGACAGCCGTTATAACACTTAGCGGTATGGGGGTTGGCGTATCCGCAGAGGAAACAGGTACCGCCGTAAGTTTTGATGTGGGAGGTAAAAGCGTCAAAGTAGGGGATTATTTCCAAATTGGTACATATTACAACAAGCCCATACTCCGGAGATGCATAAATGCAGACGAAAACAAATGTATAATAAAAAGCCTCTTTACAACCACCAAACAGCCACCTCTATGTCTGTTCTTAATCGCTAAAATCCGAATCCAATGTTATTTTTAATGTATATTCGGGGTACATGGCCGATATTTTTTTGGATATTTCTGCCTGTACTTCTTCTCTGTCGGGGGCGTCAAAGTCTATTACCGCATCGAAGCGTATGCTTTTCTTTTCTTTGTTCAGGAAAAAGCCATGTATTTGCTTTACAAAGCGTACAGACAGTGCCTCTTCCTTGACCTTTTCCCTTATCTCGGCTACTTCTTTATCCTTGGTATTTATGGAGTATACACCTACGGCTGTAAGTATAACGTTATGTTTTTTGTGCACCTCTACGGAAAGTTCCCTTAAAAGTTCATCCAGTTCGTCTGCCGTTTGGGTATCTTGTACCTCTATGTGTATAGAGCCCATATAGGAATCGGGGCCGTAGTTGTGGAGTATGAGGTCGTAGGCACCGAATACCCCGGGGAAGGAACAGACGGTGTCTTTTATAGCCTTTGTAAGCTCTATATCTATTCTTTCTCCCAGTATTTTAGATACCGTTTCCTTTATCATATCAAAGCCTGTTTTTATGATTAAGAGGGATATAAGTCCCGCAAGCCAAGCCTCCAAAGATACACCCGAAAAAATATATATACCCGCCGCCACAAGGGTCGCAAAGGAAATGAGAGCATCAAGGCTTGCATCATCACCCGAATTTTTAAGGGAATCGGAGTTGGCTTTTATACCCATGTGCTTTACATACCTGCCAAGTACCACCTTAACGGCTACGGCTACGGCTATTATTATAAGGGATACAGGGCTGTAATCCGGCTTTTCGGGGGATATTATTTTTTTTACGGATTCCGTCAAGGACATACTTCCCGCATAGAGTATTATAAAAGCTATGGTAAGAGCACTTAAATATTCCAGCCTTCCATGACCGAAGGGATGGTTCCTGTCGGGCTTTTTCTGAGCAAGCTTTGTGCCTACTATTGTTATTACGGAAGATGCCGCATCCGAGAGATTGTTTACGGCATCAAGTACCACCGCTATGGAGTGGGACAATACCCCTACTCCCACCTTAAAAACCGAAAGCAGGATATTTGCCGCAATGCCTATTATACTTGTTTTTATAATAATATCATTTCTTGAAAGAACTTCCGTTCCGTTATTGTTTATATCTTTCATTATACCTCACACTCGTTAAAAAGCCCCACACCGAATGTGGGGGCTCTTTTATCTGTCTGAATTTATAAGCACTATACTACCGTAAGCGGGTACAGCTACCGTTATACAGCCGTTTTCCACCTTATACTCCGTAGGGTCGCAGTACCAACCGTTAAGACCCGAGGTTACGGCATTTACGAAAACATCTCCCTCTGCGGCTTCCGCACGCCAAGCGGGAACGTTTACATACTTTTCCTCTTCGTTATTGTTAAGTACAACTATAGCTCTTTGATCTGTCGTCCATCTGCCAAAACATATTATACCATAGTTCATATACAGATAGTCCGTAGAGCCGTACTTGAATACATCATACTGCTTGTGTATTTTTATAAGGAGTCGGTAGTATTCTTTAATATCCCAATTTTCCCTGCCCCAAGGGTAGGTCCTTCTGTTGTCGGGATCCGTCCAGCCCGTCATTCCCGCCTCGTCACCGTAGTATATTGTAGGAGCTCCCGGCCATGTCATTTGATAGGTTATAGCCTCTCTCATGATACCTATATTTGTACCCGTATCCGCATCGTGGCTTCCGTTGGTGTGAAGTCTGCCCACTTTTCGGTTTGTCCTTGTAAGAAACCTTGAATGGTCGTGATTTGAAAGCTCGTTCATGGATACAAAAAGGCTCTGATAACTAAACCTTGAACTATAGTACCTCATAGCATTTTCAAAGCTTGAAGAGTCGTTAAATCTGCTTCTGTCTTCTCTTTCGCTGTGTTTTTCCATACCCGTGAGAAACCAAGTTATAGGCTCCATAAAGGCATCGTAGTTCATTACCGTATCCCATCTTTTGCCGTCAAGCCAAGGCTGAGGGTCGCCGTAGTGCTCGGCTATTATTATGGCATCGGGATTTACTTTTTTCACTCTCTGTCTGAACTCTTCCCAAAACCAAAGGTTATATTCCCTTGTGAAGCCAAGGTCTGCAGCCACATCAAGTCTCCAACCATCACAACAATAGGGAGGTGAGAGCCACTTTTCCGCTACGGACATAATATATTCCACAAGTTCGGGGGATTGTTCGTAGTTTAACTTAGGGTGGTTTGAATGTGCCCACCAACTGTCATAGCTTTCGTTGTCGGGCCACTCGTTTTCATTATGCCACTTAAAAAAGTTATGGTAAATACTGTCCTTGTGTTTATAGGCACCTACGGGATACCCATTCTTTTCGTAAAATCCCTCTCTGTCAAGCCATTTGTTAAAGGCTCCGCAGTGATTGAACACACCGTCAAGTATGACCTTTATATTAAGAGAATGTGCTTTTTTAACGACCTCCGCAAAAAGGGCGTTACTTGCAGCCAAGTTTTCCCTGTCGGTGGACCTTATCATATATTTACTTGCAAGAGCGTTATCATTTGCATCTTCGGACAGAAGTTGTCCTCCGTCGTTTATTATGGTTCCGTAGTGAGGATCTATATTATCGTAATCCTGGGTATCGTATTTATGATTGCTGGGAGATACAAATATGGGGTTAAGATATATCGCCTCCACTCCGAAGGAACTTAAATACTCCAATTTATCACTTACGCCTTGAAGATCTCCGCCGTAGAAGTTGCACACATCAAGGTTTTCCAAAGGTTCGTCCCAGTTTTTTATACTCTTTGACTTAACTCCCAAGTAGCAGTATTCATTTGTAAGCACATCGTTTGAAACACTGCCCTTAAAAAATCTATCCACATATATTTGGTACATTACGGCACCCTTTGCCCAATCGGGGGTCTCAAATTCGGGTATTATACAAAAATTAAAGTTTTCGTTTATATTGCTTACAACACCCTGATGATTGTAAAAATACTCTACCTGTCCCACTTGTATGGCAAAATAATAGCTGAGCTTATCTTTGCCGAATTTTATTCTGCCTCGGTAATAGTCGAATACACCCTTTGTGTAGTCCTTTCTCATCTTTACCATCATATACTGCGTACATATATAGGCAGAGTCTATATTCCCCTTATATACCCTTAAGTATATATCCGCATACTCATCTTCCTTAGGGGAAACGGGGGATACATATTTTTCCGTTTCATCGGAGAACACCGCATCTATATTCAGATACTTGAGGTGGCTGTCATACAGCGTCAAGACTTTGTTTATGTAATTTTGAACTTCCATGACCTTACCTCCTCTTAAAGAAAAGACTTCGATATATGTTGATATCATCTCAATATCGAAGTCGCATAGTTCGAAATCGTTAATTCTTAACAGCTACGGAAGTTTCGGGACACTCCACTTCTTCACCGCTAACAAGTTCTTTTTCCAATTCTTCTATAGTTACTATATTTTCCCCTGTTTTTGCCCTATTTTCAAAAGCCTTGTAAAAACTTGTGGAAAAATCCAAAATATATACAAAGAGCACCAAAAGTGCAAACTGCCTTCCGAAATACTCAAAATAGAGGTTTACAAACTTCTCTATCATAGGCTGGAAAAGTATAAAGGTGAGCATTGACATAAGTCCCCAACAAAGTGAACTTTCAAGGCAAACTATACCTTTGTAGTTAAATTTCTTGTTGTCGTAATTCCACCAAAAGCTTCCGAATATTTTTATCATCAAAAGCGCCACAAAATATTCAAATATGGTAGCCACAACGGCACCCACCACAAAAAGCAGTATTTTATTGTCTGCAAAGGGTTTGAAAAGAATGTATACGCTCAAGGCTCCCACACCGTATATGGTGCAAAAGGGACCTCTTATAAAGCCTCTGTTTACAGGCTTTTTTTCCTCTATCGACATTACTATACACTCAAACACCCAGCCTAAAAAGCTGTATATGAAAAAGCAGTTCAGGAAGAAAAAAATATCCATTCCCGAAAGCGATGTAAATATTTTAGAAAAGTCGGGCATATACGTTCCTCCATTTAGTTATCCCGTCTATGACTGTATAATAAGCTATTTTACAGCCAAAAATCAACAACAAAACCTTTACATATATATTACACTTGCAATACAGTAACAAAATACGGAAAGTGCCCATCCGCAAAAAACATCAAGGGGATAGTGGACACCGCACATTATCCTGCTAAGTCCCGTAAAGAAAGAAAATATAATAAGCAAGCACATCACATACACATTAACAAAACCCGTACACAGGGCTATAATAAGCGAAGATGCCGCATGATTTGAAGGCAAAGAGCCGTTATTTTTATGCTTTATGCGACTGATTACATTTTCTTTTGCAAAGGGTCTTTTTTTACCTAATGCCTTTCTTAAAAGTGTGGATATTATAAGCACTGCCATAGGTACAAAAAGTGTAAATAAAAACTTATTTTTATCTTTAAAAAACAGATACAAAAGTGTCAAAAAATATATGGGCATATATATACCGCTTATATATTTCGCAAAGACCGTTGCAATATTTTCACACAGGGGATACTTCCCCGTAACATTATATATTTTAAAGAAGAGTTTTCTGTTTAAATTTCCCATGTGCCCTCAAAAACAAATTCCGCAGGGCCTGTCATATAGACATTACCGTCTTCTTCACTCCAAAGTATGTCAAGCTCTCCGCCGAGAAGCTTTATTTTTATATTCTTTCTTTCACAGAGACCTTCAAGACAAGCGGCTACAGCCGTAGCACAGGCTCCCGTACCGCAAGCAAGTGTTTCTCCCGCTCCTCTTTCCCATACTCTCATATCTATGGTGTTTTTCCCCGTTACCTTGGCAAACTCTATGTTGCTTTTCTTAGGAAAATGTTTGTCCGTTTCAAGAGGTGCACCGTATTTTTCAAGCTCAAAACTTGCTATGTCGTCTGATATAAAGGTGACCGCATGGGGATTACCCATAGACACACAGGTAAAGTCAAAGTCTCTATCCACGCTTTTTAGTTTCAACCCTATAACGGGACTTTTCTCGCTTTCCACAGGGATATCCTTGCCTTCAAGTATGGGCTTTCCCATATTCACTTTAAAAAGTACAGCCTCGCCCTTCTCGTTTACGGTAACATCTATGTACTTTATACCCGCTCCCGTTTCAAGAGCTATGGTATCTTTTTTTACTATGCCTTTATCGTATACATACTTTGCCACACATCTTGAGGCATTTCCGCACATTTCCGCCTCGCTTCCGTCGGAATTGTACATTCTCATCCTGCAGTCGGCAACATCGCTTTTTGTTATAAGTACCAAGCCGTCCGAACCTACGCCGAAATGTCTGTCACTTATTTTTACCGCAAGTTTCTCCGGCTCTTTAACACTTTCCTCAAAGCAGTTTACATATATATAATCATTGCCGCAACCTTGCATTTTTGTAAATCTCATAGGCTCTCTCCCTTCACGGGTACCATTTGCCTGATATTTGTAATATTGTGGGCAATAATATACCTACGTGTCCTTATACAAACCATATTTTTAGTATTTACACCTATAAATTCGCCCTCAAAATCATTGTCGGTATTTGTAGTAAGCTTTACCTTCATACCCCTTGTAAAGGTTTGACCTTTAAATACTATTTTTTCAAGAGGAAAAAGCTTGTAGCACTTTTCCACTACGGAAGGCAGCTCCCCGCTTGAAACACTGACAGAGCGAGCCAATTTCATTATTTTACTTACTCTTGCAAGACTTTTTACGCTCCATGTAACACAAAGAGCAAGCAAAGCGCAAAAAATCCAATCTTGCAAGGTAAACTTGCTTATAATATCGAGCATAACGCATCCCCCGCTAAAATTTAATCCTATAGATTATAACATAAACCGAAAATATTGCAACACTTTTTTTCTCGCATCTCCTCCGTGAAATTTTACGGATTTTTTTCACAATCCTTGTAAATCGAAATTTAATGTGTTATAATGGTATGCGATATATTTGAAAGGAAAATAAAAATGAAAAAAACATTATATCTTATAGCGGTTTTTTCCCTATGTACGGGACTTGTATCCTGTAAAAGGCCTGTAGATAAGGCTGCGGAGCAGGCAACGGTAGCACATACACAAAACTATGAACAAGCCATAAACAAAATAAATTCGGCAACACAGACTATCGAAAAAGACTATCTTACAGCCGACACCCCCGAAGGAAAAGAAGTGGACACCGAAACCCTTACAAAAGCCTTTTCCGACAGCTTTACAAAGCTTAGTACCAAGAAAAACCTTACGGTGTATCAGGGGCTTAAAATAAATATTTCCCCCGAAAAAAGTACGGGAGAGGGTGAGGCGGAATACACGCTTTCTTCCACCATGCTCAAAATGAACGAAGAAGACGGTTCTTTCAGCGCCTCCGTATCCATAGACAACGAAGTGAACTCTCAGGCACAGACCCTTACGGGCTACTATGACGGAAAAGAATTTTTCTATGAAACGGTACAAATGGGAGAGCTTGACCAAGTGCAGGACTTGAAGCTTAAAAGAGAGCTTTCAAAAGAGGAGTTTGTAAAATCCTTCTACAACTCCGACATAAACACTCCCACCCAAAACATTGAAAAGAGCTATGTAAAAGACAACGACGACGGCACAAAAACGTATCTTGCCGTACTTTCACCCGGGGAGACCACAGCTTCTCTCAACAATGCCGCACAACAAAATATAGACGGTGTTACACAAAGCATGACGGTCTACTACTGCAATATGACCTTCAATGTAGACAAAGAAGGTGTTCTTAGAGACTATGCCTATGTTATAAATGCGGAATATTCCGAAGACGAGCTGAAATACGACTACAACTTTGAGCAAACATTTTCCGCAGATGATATAGGAAAAACCACCGTTGATGTTATACAAGACACCTCGGAGTACCTTGTAGCGGAAGATACGGAAGAAGCTTCGGTTCCTTCGGCGGAGGCAAACTAAATGTACGACAGCTTGATATTTGATCTGGACGGCACCCTTTGGGATGCCACGGATATTATAAAACTTACTTGGAACAAAATACTTTCCGACTATCCCTACATAAGAGAGCCCATTACAAAAGAAGAGCTTGAAAAATGTATGGGACTTAACCTTACGGAAATATCAAGAAGACTCTTCCCCATGTGTAATGAAAATATGCAGGAAGAGCTTATAACAAAGTGTTGCGATCTTGAAGTGGAGATACTCTCCCAAAGAGGAGGCTCTCTTTACCCTACTCATGAGGAACTTCGGAAATTGTCTCAAAAGCTCCCCTTGTATATAGTGAGCAACTGCCAAAGCGGATACATCGAGTCTTTCTTCAAAGGAAACAATACCTCAAAGTACTTTAAAGACTTTGAATGTGCAGGCAGCACAGGCCTTTCAAAGGGAGAAAACATAAAGCTTGTAATGGAAAGAAACCACCTTTCATCACCTGCATACATGGGAGATACCGCAGGGGATCTGGAAGGAGCCGAGGTAGCGGGAATACCCTTTATATTTGCTTCCTACGGTTTCGGACAGGCGGAAAGGTACTCTCACATACTCCAAAATTTCAGCGGTATTTTTAATATTATATGAGTAAAGCCAACCAACTTCAACAATACCAAAAAATGACCACCCTACCCATACCCCGACTTGTAATATCCTTGGGTATACCTACGGTCATAAGTATGCTTGTAACAAATATCTACAACCTTGCAGACACCTATTTTGTAGGAAGGCTGGGTACAAGTGCCAGCGGGGCTGTAGGTGTGATATTCGGTCTTATGAGCATAATACAGGCTGTGGGCTTTATGTTGGGTCAGGGTGCGGGAAGCATACTTGCCAGAAGGCTTGGGCAAAAGGACGAGGAAAGTGCCGGTATATATGCCTCTGTAAGTTTCTTTCTTGCCCTTATAATGGGTGTGGTTTTTACCGTCACAGCCCTTATACTCATAGACCCCTTGTTGGATCTTTTGGGTTGTACAACTACCATACTGCCCTATGCCAAAAAATATGCCACATATATACTCCTTGCCACTCCCGCCATGATGTGCTGTTTTGTACTTAACAATGTACTTCGTTTTGAGGGCAAGGCAAGGCTTGCCATGATAGGCCTTGTTTCGGGAGGTATATTAAATATGGTGGGAGACCCCATATTTATGTTTATATTCAACATGGGAATAGACGGTGCGGGACTTTCCACCGCCCTTTCTCAGTACATAAGCTTTATGATACTGCTTAGCATTTTCCTCTTAAAAAAGACCCAATCCGTAATATCTCTTAAGAATTTTTTGAAAATAACACCTTCAAAAACTTGGGAAATATTTACAATAGGTCTTCCCAGTTTGGTAAGACAGGGACTTTCAAGCATATCCATAATGCTTCTTAACCAATGTGCAAGAAACTACGGCGATTCTGCCGTTGCTGCCATGAGCATAGTCTCAAGGATAAGCTTTTTCTTCTTCGCTATAGGTCTCGGCCTTGGTCAGGGTTTCCAACCCGTATGTTCTTTTAACTACGGTGCTAAGTTATATTCAAGAGTAAAGGAAGCTTTTAAATTTACATTAAAGATATCGGGTATCGTAATAGGCATATTTGCCCTTTGCGGTATATTTTTCGCTCCCTTCCTCATATCCCTGTTCAGGAACGACCCTTTGGTAATACAAAAAGGACATCTTGCACTTATATTGCACTGTATAGCCCTTACCACTCACCCCATATCGGTAATGGCAAATATGACCTTCCAAAGTACGGGAAACAAATTGCCCGCTCTCATATCCTCAATGATGCGAAGCGGTCTCTATTTCATACCCGTTCTTCTTATACTCCACGGTCTTTTCGGCTTTGTGGGAGTACAGTGTGCGCAACCCTTGGCAGACCTTCTCTCTGCCTTGACGGTAATGCCTATGATAACAAAATTTTTTGCAAAACTTCCCGCTGACGGAAAATAACAAAGGAAATAATAAAAGGAGATGAAGGGTCCATACTCTTCGCCAAAGTATAAACAAATGAAACCATATACTCAAAATTTCAGAAAAGTGTCCCCCTACACTCCGGGGGAACAGCCGGGCAAAAAAAACATTATTAAACTTAACACCAACGAAAACCCCTACCCTCCCTCACCCATGGTGAAAGAGGCACTGTCGGGTTTCAATATCGAAAACTTAAGACTTTATCCAAGCTTTGTTTGTTCCCCTTTAAAGAAGGCTCTTATCTCAAACTTTGATGAGTCTCTTTCTGTAAAAGAAGAAAATATATTTTTGGGTAACGGCTCGGATGAGGTCATAGCACTGATATTTCAAAGCCTTTTTTGCGGCGAAAAAGAAATACTCTTCCCCGATATAACCTACTCTTTTTATGAGGTATGGGCTAAGTTTTACAATGTTAAGTACAAAACCATACCCTTAAAAAAGGATTTTACCATAGACCCCGAGGCATACCGTGTAGAAAACAGCGGTATAATACTGGCTAACCCCAATGCCCCCACGGGAATATACGCTCCCCTTTCACAAATAGAAGATATACTTAAGGCAAACCCTTCTTCTGTTGTGGTAGTGGATGAGGCTTATATCGATTTCGGCGGAGAAAGTGCCCTGAAACTTTTACCCAAGTACGAAAATCTCGTGGTGGTTCGCACCTACTCCAAATCCATGCAACTTGCCGGCATACGTGTAGGCTATGCCATAGCATCAAAGGAAACGGTAGCTACCCTTGAGGCTGTTAAAAATTGTTTCAACAGTTACACCCTTTCCTCTCTTTCTCAGGTAGTGGGTGAGGCTGCGGCAAAGGATAAAGAATACTTTAGAAAAACCACCGAAAAAATAATAAAAACAAGAGAGTATACCGTAAAAAAGCTTTCGGAGCTTGGGTTTAAGAGCCTTGAAAGCAAAGCTAACTTTATATTTACCACCCACGAAAGCAAAAAAGCTTCTTTTATTTTTGAAGAGCTTAAAAAGAAAGATATATATGTCAGATACTTTAATAAGCCTCTTATATATAACTACTTGCGTATAACCATAGGTACGGATGAGGAAATGGAAAAGCTTATACAGGCTTTGGATAGTATAGTAAAGAGTTAAAAGCATTATGAAAATTATACACGGTTTTATTATCGCATTTTCAAAATTCAGTAAATTACCCATACCCTTTATACAGTGGGAAAAGGACAAGCTTGACTATGTATACTGCTTTTGGCCTTTGGTAGGTTTTGTATTGGGTTTTTTCCAACTTTTGATATTTATGTTTTGCAGTGCCTATAAGCTGGGATATATATTAAGAGCAGCCCTTTTTACAATAACCCCCATATTTTTTACGGGCGGTACCCACATAAAAGGCTATATGACTACCCATGAGGCTCTTTCCATGAGAGGAACTCCCTCCGAACTTTTGGCATTTATGGAGCTGGGACATATAGGCTCTGTTTCAATAGTATACGTTATAGCCTATACCATACTTTCGTTTTGTTCCTACATATACATAGACACCTTTCCCAAGGTGATGGTGATGCTGGCAGGGATAATACTCTCAAGAGCTCTTGCCTCCACCACACTTTTATCTATGGAATGTGTAAAGAAAAAAGGCACCTTTTTCGGCTTCTGTAACGGTGCCAATAAGCTTGCCTTAGGTGTGGCTTCGGGCTTTTGGATAATTGTTTCGCTTATAATAATTGAAATATATATGCCCATACTTGGGATCTTCCTTATGATGGCAGAACTCATATTTCTTTTTATATATACCTATATGGCGACCAAAAAATTAGGAGGCATAACGGGAGATACCACAGACTATTATCAAATGATCTCAGAGATCATCGCCTTGGTATGTACAGCCTGCGGAGGTATGATTTTCGATGCTTGATATATCAAAAGAAATTTGGAAAAATATGAATGTAAGCGCTTTTAAGCTTGCACTTTACAAAATATCCACATTTATGTTTGCCCTGATATTGCTTATTGCCGTATCTGTTGCTACGGGAAAAAATATATTTGAAGCAGATGGCAGCGAGCCAATCATTGCCATTGCGGAAAGTGTTTCGGTAATAACAGGCGTGATCTTGATAATGCTCATAGACAAACCAAAGGAATGGTTTGTAATGAAAAAGATCATGAGCGCAAAAAGTTTCTTGGTGATAATAGCCTTTGTTCTTGCCTCGAGGCTGATAGTAGCCATTGTTTTTACTCTTGTGGAAACAGGCTTTAACTCTATGGGCTACACCACTGTTCCCGATTATGTAAAGTCCATTGAGGCCATAGACCCTTTCAGCATATTCTATGCCGTTGTGGCTGCTCCCGTTTGTGAGGAGATAATATTTCGAGGTTTTCTTTTAAACAGATTTAAAAATTATGACAAAAAGTTTAAATACACCGCCATAGCCTTTTTATTCGCTACATTTCACGGCAATCTCGCACAGGGTATAAATGCTTTTGTCATAGGACTTATACTCTGTTATGTGGCAGATACATATTCTTTGAAATGGTCTGTACTTGTGCATCTTTTAAACAATCTCTCCTCCTATTTTGTAGGCGAGGAAGTAGCTCTTTACTATATGCTTATAATACTGGCTTGCTTTATATTTGCGGTTTTTTACTACATTTATGATAAAAACCGAAAATTCAAAAAAGATCTGGCATTTTTCGGCGGAGATCTCATGACATTTTTGAATGTAACGCAAACACAAAAAAAACTGGCAAGAATAAGGATAAGAAAATGTTGGTTGCTTTTTTTGTTTTCACTTTTTCTGCCTATAATAATATACGATATTTTCTCCTGCATAAACTCCATATCCGTGTATGTGCCGGAGGTAGCTAAAGGGGTGTAATAAATTGAACATAGTAATAGTGGGTTGCGGCAATGTTGGCTACAACCTTGCAGAACAGCTTTCAAAAGAAAACCATGAAATAACCCTTGTGGATACGGATAAAAAAAGACTTCAAAGAATAACCGATACTCTTGATGTACAGGGTGTGGGAGATAACGGTGTAAGCTATGATGTGCTTAAAAATGCGGGTGTTAAAAATGCCGACATTTTTATAGCCGTTACAAATAACGATGAAACAAATATCATAAGCTGTATCACCGCCTCCACCATAGGTAAGTGCAGAACCATAGCAAGGGTGAGAAATCCCCTCTACTATAACAATATGTGGCACATAAAGGAAAAAGTAGGTCTTTCCATGTACGTAAACCCCGAAATGGAGGCTGCACGTGAAATAGAAAGACTTATACAAATACCTACAGCCATAGATGTAGACGTATTCAGAAAAAGCAATGTAAATATGATAAGCTTTAAGATCCCCGAAGGCTCTGCTTTGGGCGGTATCAAAATGAGTGAGATACACCAAAAAATAACCTCCGATATACTCGTTTGCGTAGTGGAAAGAGGAAATGAGATAATAATCCCCAACGGTTCTTTCACCCTTAAAACGGGAGATATCATAAGTGCCGTTGTACCCATGGGAAGCGTGTATGACGTTTTCAAGAAAGCGGGCATAAAAACAAGACGTATCAAAAACGTTATAATAGCAGGTGGCGGAAGGATAACCTACTATTTGGCAAAAGTTCTTTTAAAAGCCAAAATGAGCGTAAAAATAATAGAAAAAGACTATGCAAGGTGCGAAGAACTAAGCGAGCTTCTCCCCGAGGCAGATATAATATGCTCAAATGTCAGCAATAAGGAAGCCCTTCTTGAGGAGGGTATAAAGGAAACGGATGCCTTTGTAAGCCTTACGGAAAATGACGAGGAAAACATAATGCTATCCATATATGCGGGTAAGGTATCGGAAAGCAAGGTCATTACCAAAATAAAAAATGTCACTTTCGAAGAGATAATACACGACCTTGATGTAGGCAGCGTTGTAGAGCCTAAAAAAATAGTATCCGAAAGTATCATAAGCTATGTGCGTGCTCTCAACAACTCAAAAGGAAGCAGCATAGAAACCATGTACAAGCTTAAAGACGACAGAGTGGAGGCTGTGGAGTTGGCAGTAAACAGCACCATAGAAGGCCTTGTGGGAGTGAAACTTGCCTTTGCAAAACTAAAAGACAATATACTGATATCCACCATAAACAGAGCCAACAGGTCCTTCATACCGGGAGGAAACGACTCGGTGGAATTAGGTGACAGAGTAATAGTTGTATCTGCGGGAAAAGAAATAAATTCTCTTAAGGACATATTGGCATGAATTACAAAATGATAACCAATATAGTGGGTTGGGTAATGAAAATAGAAGCAGGTTTTATGCTTTTACCCGCTATAGTTTCGCTTATATACAAAGAACATAATACTTGGATATTTGCAATATGTGCGGTCTTCTTTTTTTCCTTGGGAATGTTTATGACGGCAAAGAAGCCCGAAAATACTTCCTTCTACGCCAAAGAGGGTTTTGTGAGCGTAGGACTTGGGTGGATAGTTCTTTGCACGGTGGGAGCCGTACCCTTTGTGGCAAGCAGGGAGATACCCCACCCCGTAGATGCCATATTTGAAATAGTATCGGGCTTTACCACTACGGGTGCAAGCATACTTCCCAATGTGGAAGAGCTGAGCAAGTCCATGCTCTTTTGGAGAAGCCTTTCCCATTGGTTGGGAGGTATGGGTGTGCTTGTATTTTTCCTTGCACTCATACCTATGGCGGGAGGACAAAACATCCATCTTATAAGGGCAGAAAGTACAGGCCCCGATGTGGGTAAATTCGTTCCCAAGGTGCGTGAGACCGCTATGTTGCTCTACGGCATATATTTTGCCCTGTCGGTACTGCAGTTTTTATTCCTTATAGCGGGAAAAATGCCCGTATTTGATGCCCTCTGCGATGTATTCGGCACCGCAGGCACGGGAGGTTTCGGTATAAAAGCAGACTCCCTTGCGGGCTATTCCACCTACATACAGATGGTAACGGCTGTTTTTATGCTTATATTCGGTATGAATTTCGGTTTCTTTTACTTGATAATAAGTAAAAATATAAAGGGTGCCTTTGCTATGGAGGAAATACGCTGGTACCTTGGCATATTCGCCTTTTCCGCTTTGATAATAGCCCTAAGCCTTATATGCAGAGGTGCGGATATATTTATAAGCATAAGGGATTCCGTATTTCAAGTCTCATCCATAATGACGAGTACGGGATATGCCACAGCCGATTTTGACAAGTGGCCCGAGGTGGCAAGATTCCTGCTTTGCTTTATAATGTTTACGGGTGCCTGTACGGGAAGTACGGGAGGCGGTATAAAGGTATCCAGATTTATAATATGGTTTAAACAAATAGGCAAACAATTAAGCCTTTTGGTACACCCCAGAAGAGTTAAAATACTTAAAATGGACGGTAAGAAAATAGAACACGATACCATAAGGATAGTAAACGGCTACTTTGCCATATATTTTATAGTATTTACACTCTCCCTCTTCCTTGTACTGCTTTTGGACAACAAAGACCTTGTAACTACTTTTTCGGCTATTTCAGCTACATTCAACAACATAGGTCCGGGGCTTGGAGGAGTGGGTCCCACTCAAAACTTTGCCCACTTTAGCGATGCTTCAAAACTTATAATGACCTTTGATATGCTTGCGGGCAGATTGGAGATCTTCCCCTTGATAATACTTTTTGCCCCAAGAACTTGGAAAAAGAACGGATAAAATATGGACTATATCAAACTTAAAAACACAGCAAAAGAAATACTAAAAAAACACCCGGGCTTTGACCCCAAAACAGCTATTGTATTAGGTTCGGGTCTGGGCTCTCTCTCCGAGGAGATAAATGTAAGAGGACAGATCTTTTACAATGAGATCGAAGGTATGCCCGTGTCTACCGTAGACGGACACAAAGGCAGATTTATATTCGGAAATTTTATGGGTGTACCCCTTATTATTATGGACGGAAGGGTGCACATGTATGAAGGCTACGAGGCCGCAACGGCTGCCCTGCCCATAAGAATGCTGTACCTTTTCGGTGTGGAAAATATAATACTTACCAACGCTTCGGGAGGAATAACCTACGATTCGGGTACCATCATGTTAGTGGAAGACCATATATCCTCCTTTGTGTCCTCTCCCCTTGTAGGACCCAATGATGAAATGATAGGTCCCCGTTTCCCCGATATGTCAAATGTATATAACAAGGAGCTATCCTCCCTACTGTGCGAAAGTGCGGCAGCCACGGGTGTTGCAGTAAAAAAGGGTATATATTGCCAGCTTACGGGTCCCAACTACGAGACCCCCGCAGAGGTACGAATGCTTAAAGTTTTGGGTGCGGATGCCGTGGGTATGAGTACCGCCATAGAGGCACAGCTTGCGGTACACTGCGGTATGAAGGTATGTGCCCTATCCTGCATTACAAATAAGGCGGCAGGCCTTGGAAACCCGCTTTCTCACGAAGAAGTTAAGATTATGGGTGCTCGTATGAGCGGCGACCTTAAAAGACTTTTAAGAGATTTCATAAGAAAAATAGGTGAAAGCTATGAGGATACGATTCTATAATTGCAGAATACTTTCCATGGATGGAGACCTTAATATCACAAAAGGTGAAATTCACACCGACGGTGAAAAAATAGCCTATGTAGGCACTTCAAAGGATAACAAAGTACCCTTTGACAAGGAGATAGACTGTGAAAATAACCTCCTTATGCCTTCTTTTAAAAATATGCACACCCACAGTGCCATGACTTTTCTTCGTTCACAGGCAGACGATGAGCCCCTTCAAAAGTGGCTTACGGAGGTGGTTTTCCCCGCGGAAGCCAAGCTCACCGAGGAAAAAGCCTATTGGTATGCGCTTTTGGCAATAGCCGAGTATTTAAGAGGAGGCATATCCACCTGTGGCGATATGTATTTCTTATCCTCTGCCGCCCTTAAAGCTTGTCAAAAAACAGGCTTTAATGTGCTTATAAGCGGTGCATTCAATGATTTTGCACAAAAAGACACCACCCCCGAAAAAGAATATTTGGCTTATAACGATATTCTTCCCAATGTAAAATACGGTGCGGGCTTTCATGCGGAATATACCACTTCCCTGCCCCTTATGGAAGAAATAGCTTCCCTTTCCCAAAAATACGCCATTCCTTTCTTTACTCACTGTCAAGAGAGCGAAAAAGAAACGAAGGATTGTATTAAAAAATACGGAAAGACCCCTGTTGCTCTTTTTAAGGATATAGGTCTTTTTGAAAACGGAGGGGCTATATTCCACGGTGTTTACCTGACCGAAGAGGATATGGATATATTAAAAGAAAAAAATATATCCCTTGTATCAAATCCCGCTTCGAATATCAAGCTTGCAAACGGCATTGCACCCTTAAAAAGAGCTTTTGAAAAGGGTATAAATATTGCCCTTGGAACAGACGGTGCAGCAAGCAACAACGCCCTTGATATGTTCAGAGAAATGTATCTTGCCTGTATGCTTCAAAAGCTGAAATACAGCGATGCCTCCGCCCTGAAGGCTGAGGAGGTGTTAAGGTGGGCTTGTTGCAACTCCGCAAAAATAACGGGCTTTGATAACGATTGCTTAAGGGAGGGCAAGCTTGCCGATATCATTATGATAGACATGCACACTCCCAATATGCTCCCCGAAAGGAACATACCCGTAAACTTGGTTTACAGCGGTGGTGTGTATAATGTTAAAATGACAATGGTAAGGGGTAATATACTTTACTACGACGATTCCTTCCACATGGGAGAGGAAATAGAAAAAATATATTATATGTGTAAATAATTATGGCAAAAGAAGTTAAAACCAACGCTATGCGTATTTTGGACAAAAACAATATACATTACGATACCGTGACCTATGTGTGCGAAGAGTTCAAAGACGGTATGCAGGTAGCAAATATGCTTGGGCAAGACCCGAATATGTCTTATAAGACCTTGGTCACAAAGGGTAAAAGCGGTGAGTATTTTGTATTTGTAATACCCATAGCAAAAGAATTGGATCTAAAAAAAGCCGCAAAAGCCGTAGGCGAAAAAAGCCTTGATATGATACATGTTAAGGAAATAAACGCTGTTACAGGCTATATACGCGGAGGTTGCACTCCCATAGGTATGAAAAAGCTTTACAAAACTGTGGTGGATACTTCCATGGAAAGCCTTGAAAAGGTAATAATAAGCGGCGGTAGGATAGGCTCCCAAATAATACTTGCCCCAAAGGATCTTATATCCGTAACAAGGGCAAAATATGAGAATATCACTTGTATTTGATTTTTATTTTTAAATATGTTATAATATTTTTAATTACAATATGATACGGAGGTAATAATAATGGGCTTTGGTATGAGAGGTCACGACCTCGGCGGAAAACAAAAATTTGACGAACTTATAGAGAAGGTCACCAAAAACAAAATAGAACAAATACAGCTTGCCTTTGCCAAATCCATAACGGATATAAACTTTGCTACGGGGCACTACAACCCGGGGCTCGGGCATTTTATAGGCAAAAAGCTTAGAGATAACAATATACACGTAGCGGTATTGGGGTGCTACATAAACCCTACCACCCCTGATGAAAACGCAAGAAAAGCCAACGTCAAAAAATTTATAGAACATCTTAAATATGCCCGTGCCATAGGTGCGGATATGGTAGGTACCGAAACAGGCAGACTTGATGCCAACTTTAAGGTCGTTCCCGGCACCTACACCGAGACTTGCTACAAAAGACTTATGAAAAGTATGGAAGAGATAGTGGATGCCGCCGAAAAGTTAGGTGTCATAGTGGGTGTTGAGGGTGTTGCTACCCATACTCTTTATTCTCCCGAAATGATGCAGAGATTTTTGGATGATATAGCCTCCCCCAATGTTGAGGTAATATTAGACCCCGTAAATCTTTTGGACAGAAACAACTACAAAGAACAAGAAGCTGTTATAGACAGAGCTTTCAGCTACTACGGCGACAGGATCTCCGTAATGCACATAAAAGACTTTAAGCTTGACGAAAACGGAGATGTAGCCTTTGAACAGGTAGGCGACGGTCTGTTTAACTATGCACCTCTTTTCAAGCATCTTAAAGAGGAAAAGCCTCATATAACCATGCTTATAGAAAACTCCACGGAAGAAAGATACCACAGGGACTGCGAATACCTGCAAAAAATATTTGACGAGGCATAATATGCTGCAGCTTTCCGACTATTCCAACTACAAATGTATAGCTATAATGGGCGGTACCTTTAACCCCATACACAACGGCCACTTGGTAGCCGCCGAATGGGTAAGGGAAAACATAGGTGCGGACAGGGTCATATTTATACCTACGGGTAACCCCCCTCACAAAAAAAACGACCCCGCCTACAACGAACACCGCTATATTATGACCGTTCTTGCCACTGCGGAAAATCCCAACTTTGAAGTTTCAAGAATGGAAATAGATAATAGAGATATAAGCTATACCGTAGAAACACTTGAAAAAATAAAAAAACACCTAAACAAAGACTGTTCCCTCTACTTTATAACGGGAGCGGATGCGGTGGCGGAGATACTCACCTGGAAAGACCCCAAAAGGCTTTTGGGTATGTGTAAGTTCGTGGCGGTAACAAGACCCGGCTACAACAAGAAAAATATGGAGGAAAAGATATCCGACCTTGAAGAACACTACAAGGGCAACATAAAGCTTGTGGAAATACCTTCTCTTTCCATATCTTCCACGGACATACGCAACAGAGTGACCTCGGGTCTTACCGTAAAGTATCTTTTACCCCGAAGTGTGGAAGAATACATATATAAATTTTCACTCTATGTAGACAAAAAATCAAAAACCTTGGAAAGTATAAACCGTCAGCTCTACAAAGTACTTACTCCCGGCAGATTTAAACATACCCAGGGTGTGGCACAGGAGGCTACAAGGCTTGCGGTGAGATACGGAGAAGACAAGGACAAAGCCTATATAGCGGGACTTCTCCACGATTGCGCAAAGTGTTATTCCCACAGCGAGCAGATAAAGATGTGCGAGGACTACTCCATAAAGCTTGATGAATATATGCTTGAACAACCTGCTCTCATACACAGCTTTTTAGGTGAAAGGCTTGCAAAGGATGTATATTCCGTAAGCGACAGCCAAATACTCTCCGCCATAAAGTACCATACTACCGGAAAGGCGGATATGACCCTCTTTGAAAAGATAATATACATAGCAGACTGTATAGAACCCTTCAGATCCGACTATGAGGGATTAAAAGAAATAAGAGCCTTGGCATACAAGGACATTGACCAAGCCATGATATGTGCTTTGGAAAACACTATAGATTTTAACAGGAAAAAGGGCGGGATCATTCATCCTCTTTCCCTTGAGGCCCTTGAATATTTTAAGAGAAAGGTAAAAAATTATGAGTAATATACCCGATTATGTAAAAACGGCATATAAGGCCCTTGACGACAAAATGGCAACAGATATAAGAGTGCTTGATATAAGCAATGTCTCCTCCGTGGCAGACTACTTTATAATAGCCAACGGCAACAACCCCAACCAGGTAAGAGCCATGGCAGACAGTGTTGAAGAAGAGCTTTTCAAAATAGGCGTTAAAATAGACCACACAGAAGGTATGAACACAAAAAAGTGGATACTTTTGGATTTTGGAAATATAGTGGTACATATTTTTGACAAGGAACACAGACAGTTCTACGACCTTGAAAGAGTTTGGGGAGACGCACCCGAGATACCACAAGAACAGTTACGAGGGCTGTGATTTTCACAGCCCCTTTTCTTAAGTATGATATACGAAAATATAACAAAAGCCAAATTTATATGCCGTCCCAATCGTTTTATTGCCGATGTATATATAGGTGAAAAACGAGAAAGGGTGCATGTTAAAAACACAGGCAGGTGCAAAGAACTTTTGATAGAGGGTAGTACTGTCTATCTTACAGCCCCCGAAAGCAAGGGCAGAAAAACAAAGTACGACCTTGTAGCCGTGGAAAAAAATAACGGATTGCTTGTAAATATAGACTCTCAAGCCCCCAACAAGGTAGTGAGGCAGTGGCTTGAAAACAAAGGTTTTGACAATATAGTCCCCGAGTACACCTATGGAAGCTCAAGGATAGATTTTTATATGGAAAAGGAAGAAAAACGCTATCTTTCGGAAGTGAAAGGCTGTACCCTTGAAGTAGACGGCATAGGCTATTTCCCCGATGCCCCTACGGAAAGAGGGGTAAAACACATTAAAGAGCTTATAAAAGCACAAAGCGAGGGTTATATTGCCTCCCTTATATTTGCAGTACAGATGGACGGTATAAAAGAAGTATTGCCAAATGCCAAAACACATCCCGAATTTGCCAAAGTTTTCAAACTTGCAAAAGAAGCGGGAGTACATATATATGCCCTCCCCTGCCATATAGAACCCCAAAGCGTGACTCCTGCGGAAGATATAATAGCATTATAGCGAGGTGATATAATGAAAAATAAGCGTCTCACAAAACCAGTACTATTGGTATTCCTCACATTTACAGTTGCCTTCTTTACAGGCTGCACAAAAGCTAAGCCCGTAGCCACCGAAAACCTTTCCGAAAACAATACCTCCACCGAAAATATAGGCATAATAGGAGCTATGGATGTGGAGGTAGATACTTTAAAAAATGCCGCCCGTATCAAAAAAACAACTACAATTGCCGACATGGAGTTTTATGAAGGAACCTTGGGTAAAAACAGCGTAGTTATAGTTAGGTGCGGTATGGGTAAAGTTAATGCGGGGATATGCGCAAATACCCTTATAAACCATTTCAACTGCACAAAGATCATAAATACGGGAGTTGCAGGTTCCCTCAACAACGACATAAATATAGGTGATATAGTGGTATCGGTGGATGCCCTTCAACACGATTTTGATGTATCCCCCCTAGGCTTTGAAAAAGGAGAAATACCCTATACCTCCCTTTCAGCCTTCCCCGCAGATGAGAATATGAGAAAAGCGGCAATTAAAGCCGTAGAAGAAACCTCCCCCGATATCAAAGCCTTTGAAGGCAGAATTTGCTCGGGAGACCAATTTATAGCCTCCAAAGAACAAAAAGAGACCATAATATCAAACTTCGGAGGCCTGTGCTGTGAAATGGAAGGCGGAGCCATCGCTCAAACCTGCTACCTAAACAAGACCCCCTTCGTTATTATACGAGCAATATCGGATAAAGCCGACGATTCCCAAACGGTCGAGTTTAAAGAATTCGAAGCCTCCGCCGCAACCCATTGCGCCAAGATAGTTCAATATATGGCGGAAAATCTGTAATTCAATTATAACATAAGGGGACCTCTAAAAAGTGCTATTGAAGTAAAATTGAGATATCTTGTTCGAGGACTAGGAAATGGCTCGAAGCCAATGTAGAGCATTGGTGAGAGACATTGACGACTAACCTTTGCAAGATAGCCAATTTTACGATTT